>JBHEKO010000062.1:0-9914 GCA_041859475.1 Candidatus Hydrogenedentales bacterium | reverse complement strand
TCGCGCCCAATGCGCCCGACAAGGACAAGGCGATGAAGGAGGCCTTGTACTCCCTGCAAACCTTCCCGACGGACATGACCGTGCGCCCGCATATGAACAGCCTGCGCAAGGACCTCAAGCCGCCGTATCCGACTTACCTTGCCGCATGGGACAACGAATACATCTGGAAAGGGGATTTGCTCAAGGCCGACGGTTGGCCGAGCCGGCTCGTGACGGACGTCGCCGTGTCGTTCGAAGACCCCAATGTGCTCTTCGCCCTCGACGACATCGATGGGCTATACATTTCGACTGATGCCGCGGCGACCGAGCGCGGCTGGACGCCCATCGACCACGCGCTACGCAGTCCAGTCCGCGCCGTGGAGGCGGGCGCGAAATCGCGCATCGTCTACGTAGCCTGCGACGACGGTTTCTTCGTGACGACCACGGAAGGCACGACTTGGCAGCGCATGCGTGTGCCGTCGGATGGCGGTGTCCCTCAGGACGTGCTTGTGGACCCGGCCAATCCCAACGTCGTGTTTGCCGTGACGTCCAACGGCGTCTACCGCAGCCGCGATTTCGGAAGCGAGTTCGCGGGCCAGAGTTGGGAATCGCTCACGGACGGCTTGCCCGCGGGTGCGATGACGTTCAAAGTGGCTCCGGGCCCGGCGGGGCGTGTGTATGCCCTGTATAAAGAGGCGCTGCTGACGCGCACGCTCGACGACGCCACGTGGAACCGCGGCGGCAGCACCGGTCTCGGCTACTACACCGAAGCCTACCCGTGGCTGTCCGTGAATCCCGCCAACCCCGACCACGTCGTGATGGGCGCGAAAACGCACTTTGGCGGAGTGGACGTGAACACGCTGCTCCTGCAATCCAAAGACGCCGGAAAGACGTGGGACAACACCCGCGAAGGCGTGTACGAGAAATACCTCAAAGGCGGGTTTGCGTCGGTGGCTTCCATGTTTATCCAGGGCGAGATTGCCGCGCCGGTTTTCGCGGGCGCGAACGGAGAAGCGATGTTTGCGGGTGGAGAGCATGGCGCGCTCAAAAGCATCGACGGCGGGGTCACGTTGCAAGAGAAGACGGCAGGGTTCGACATCCCCCTGGCCCGGACCCTCCTCGCGCCGCGCAACAGCGCCTGGGTGTTCTCGGGAACGCCGGCGGGCCTCTACTTCTCCAAAGATGGGGGTGAAACGTGGCAGGACGGGCACTTATGCCTGCAATTCACCAAGAACGAACGGCGCGAACTTGGCGGCGCATCGTTTGCGGACGCCTTCTGGCGCGCACGTTATCGCGGGTTCATCGACGACGCGACCGCCGCCGCGCCGTACGCGGGGAAATAAGCCGCAACTCTACCAAAGCCATTGCGCAAGAAGGGGCAGCCGAGGGCGGCTGCCCCTTCTGCCTTTGCAGTCTCTTTGGCACTTGAAGGCCCTCCGGTCTTGGTCTTTGGCCTCATCAGTCCCATTAGGTCCTTTTGCTTCCTATCGGCCCCCCGGCCGATACGCGGAGACCTTTTCCAAAAACGCGACCATCGCCTTTCTGTCATTCACGTTTGCAGGCGGCACCGTGTGCGTGATCAACCCCAGCGCGCTGGCCTCGAAGGCAATTTCCATCTCACGGTTCTTATCGTGGATTAGCCTGCCCAAGTCATCGCTCAGAAGAGAAAAGAAGCGGTCCGGCTCGCTCTCGCAAACCTTCAGTGCTTGCGCATATCCTCGGCCATCCGTCAGCAACCTGAGGGGCATCCGTTTATCGCGCATGACGATCTCGAGGAACCGCGGATCGTCGCTTTCGCGAAGCATGTCGATCACGGCATCTTCGAAACCGTCGTTGCGCACCAAGCCCGCGAAGCGCTCATAAACTGCTTCGCTCACGAATTTGCCATTCGCGGTAATCATTGGAAGACTCGCATACCGCGGATCGGTTAGTTGGGACAACACTGTGTTTATGTCGGGCGGCCAGATGTGCGTCGTCGTGTCGAGGGCCTCGCGCAGCCATTGCACCCGGGTCTTGTCTTTGTTCTTCTCCCACCACGCGGCCCACAGCGCCGCCTGATTCGGCAGCTTCTCGTGCTTTTCGCCGAACCGGTACCCCGTGGTCTGCTCAATGGTGTCAATGGCCTCGTAGACGTCGTCCCCCGTCGCCTTGGCTTCCTTCCTTTCAACCTTCCCGAGCCACTCGATCAACGGACCTACCGCGCGCTCGCTATACAACCCGGACAACGTCTCGACCGAATGCGTCGGGTTGTCGTACAACTGCTCGATTGCCTCCGTCGCCGGGTCCTTCGGGCTCGGCGCGTCCTTCTTCTTCGGATCGTCCTCGCGATTCCCCGTCAACCTGATCGTCTCGCTTTCCCCTTTTGTATAGATCTCGTACGTGCGCACCGTCACGGCCGTGTCGTCCTGCTCGATGGTCACATTGCCCGGCGCATCGTCAAACGCGATCCGCGCGCCCGTGTACGGATTGACCGCGACCGTATACGTGAAATACGCCCTGTAAATCCGCGCGATCTCGTCCAGCGGCGCCCCGTGGAACCAATCATGCGCTTCCGCTATCCCCCGGAGTTGGTTGAAAGGCCGGAACTGGTAGTCGGGCTCTATGTACGCGTTCTTCGCGACCTCGGTCACGGGCAATCGATATTTTGCAATCGCACCGCTTACCCCTGCCAACGCGCCGCCCACCGCTACCAGCGCGAAAGCGCTTGCCCATCGCGCCTTCGCGGAACGCTGCATATAGGGGAAACAAATCACGATCCCCGCAAACAGCACGACACTCCAAACGCGGCAGCCCCAAATCACTCCAAAGTTCTTGACTGCGTCTTGTGTGTACAGCGTTTGGCGGTAGTACGCGCGCGACGCAGACTCAATTGCCAGGTCCGATCCCATGTCCTGCGGACGCAACGTGCCCGTGAGCTTCGTGATCGTCGCGCCCTTCCACAAGTACGGCACAAGGCCCGTGTGCTCCAATGAATACGGGACTCCCCTCATGTGATAGGAGTGCTCCTCTTTCGACCCAAAGTCCTCCAGCGGACCCGAGCAGTATTCGCGCGTGAGCAAATCCTGCGAAGCGCCTGCGTTGGAAACCACGAACAGTTCAAGATACACGTCCGACGCCGACAACGCCGTGAGCCGCATGGGGTAGATGGGCCGTTGCGCGGGAAACGTGATCATAAGCGGATGCGGCGTCGCGACGCCGTTCCCCTCGCGCCGCAACTTCGCGGCCACGAAGCGCCACCCCTCGGCAAGGTAGTCCTGGACGATGCGGTCGCCGTCGCCGGACAATTCGGAGAAGCCGTTCTCCGACAGCCATGCACGCAAATCTTCCGCCTTCTCCGCCTTGAGCGTCGCCACGTCGTAACTGCCGATGATCGCTGTGGATTCGACGGTGACCGTGCGCGCGCCCGCGCTTGCTGGTGCTGCGTCAAGAGTCCCCGCTGCTTTCGTTCCGCCAAAGACGGACGCCAACACCCACGGGATGCTCGCCACAAGGAGGAGTATGGGGATAGAGACGAACAGCTTCTTCCAGGATGGTTTCCCAAGAACAAGGACAACCGCCCAGAGACTGCATACGATGGCCATCCAAGAGCATTTCAACTTGGTGCCCCTGGATTGTCTCCAATCGACGATGGACGGCTGCATGTACGCGGAAAGCACCGCCACCGCGCCTGCCGAGCCCTTCGAAATCTCGGTCGGCGGCACCGGCACGATCCACCCGAGCGTGGCCCCCTCGGCATCGACGGCGGATTGGATGGTGAGCCGCTCAACGCTGTCCTTATGCACAATGATCGCGCGTTGCCACGGGATCGCCGGAAGCTCCTTCTGCAACCGCTCTTTCGCGAACATGCCGTCCGCGTACGCTGTCGGCGTGTGTGCCACAAGCGCGAGCAGAAGCAGCGCCAGAGTTGAGCCAAGCCACAACGCCGACTGCGGAAATCGCTTTGAAGACATCCGATGCCCCCCGTTGCCCTTGCGAAAAGGGCTATGTGGTCTTATGGGTCCCTTCGGTCCTTTAAGGCGCGCCAGCGCCTTCAGCCTCCCCCTCAGCCCTCCAACATCTTCTTACAGACCTCGTTCAACGTCTTCCCATCCCCCTTGTTTTGATTCAATAGTACTTTAGCCAAAGTATCGTGTGGGTGCAACGTTCGGTCCTGCCGCGCAGTTCGACAAATTGCGGTCGCAAGTGACAACTTGGGTCTATGTCTTGCCTTCTTGGTCCTCTTTGTACATTGCTGCGACCTTCGCAATTTACTCTGCATCAATATTATTACCAATTATACTCAACTGGTGCGGCGCTTACCCTATTCTCGATGACGGATGTGAACCACGGGGCTCAAGCGTGTGCCCCGACAATTCCGCCACGAGGGAAGGTTGATTACCATGGGCATCAGATTTCCGTCCGATTTCGAGCGCCAGGCCGCTTATGTGTTTCAGGAATTGGACCACGTACCCGGGTGTCTTTCCGATGAGGTCACCCATACCCTCGACCTTTGCGGGTGGTGGCCAAGCGCTTCGGGCGGTTGTATATCCCGCAAGCACATAAAAGTTGACTACTTCGGGCATAATTGATACACTCCTCCGTTGCGGGAAGCGAGTCTCCGGGGATTCGCATGTGGCATGACCGCCCATGCCCTTCCATTCCGCAGCACTGGCGCCATTTTTGGACACCGTACTCCGGTTCCGTATGAGGGGAGGTTGATTCTGCGTGACGAAAGTGCGCGTCAAGCCTGACGAGCCGTTTGAGAAGGCCCTGCGTCGCTTCAAGAAGAAGTGCAACAAAGAGGGTCTCATGCAGCGGCTCAAAGAGATGAAGCATTACGAGAAGCCGAGCGAACGCCGCCGGCGTAAGCTGGCCAAAGCGATCTCCCGGAACACATCGCCCGACCGCGAATAGAATATCCGTGATGAGTGCATGTGCGTGCGGGGCTGAACACACGGCCCCGCACGTTTTTGTTGCGTCAACACCGGCCCCTTGCCAAGCGGGGCTCGTACCTGGAGTGAGACTATGGGCATCGTCATAGGCGTGGACGTCGGCACGAGCGGGACCAAGGCAGTCGCCATCGATCAATCCGGAAAGCAGATCGCCTCCTCCCTGGTCGAATACCCTTTGCTGACCCCGAAGCCCGGCTGGGCCGAGCAGGACCCCGCCGATTGGGTGGCTGCCGCCTACGAAGCGCTGAAGCAACTGGCCTCCGCGCCGGGCGTCACTCCCTCGGACGTGAAGGGCATCGGCCTGACCGGTCAAATGCACGGGTCGGTCTTCTTGGATGCCGACAACAACGTGTTGCGGAATGCGTTGTTGTGGTGCGACCAGCGCACCGCGCCGCAGTGCGAGGCCATCACGGCAAAAGTCGGCGAGCAACGTCTCATCGAGATGGTGTGCAACCCTGCCCTGACGGGATTCACCGCTCCGAAGATCTTGTGGCTGCGCGACAATGAACCTGCCGTGTACGACAAGGTGCGCAAGGTTCTGCTTCCCAAGGACTACATCCGATTCATCCTGACCGGCGAATTTGCCACCGATGTCGCGGACGCATCGGGCACCCTGCTATTCGACGTGAAGAACCGGACTTGGCACAAAGAACTTATGTCGTTGTTGGAAATCCCGGCCGGCTTCGTCCCTCGCGCGTATGAAGGGACGGAAGTGACCGGCGTGTTGTCGAAGGAATCGGCCGCGAAGACGGGCTTGCCAGCAGGAATTCCCGTGGTGGCAGGCGGCGGCGACCAAGCCGCGGGCGGCGTGGGTTGCGGTATCGTCCGGCCCGGCGTGATTTCGTCGACCGTCGGCACGAGTGGGGTCGTGTTCGCATTCGCGGAGCACGTCAGCCTGGACCCCAAAGGCCGCGTCCACACGTTTTGCCATTCCGTTCCCGGGAAATGGCATGTGATGGGCGTCGTGCTCAGCGCGGGCGGATCGCTGCGCTGGTACCGCGATGCGCTGTGCCAAAGCGAAAAGGCCGTTGCCGTGGAGACGGGCCGCGACCCATACGAATACATTACGGCGGAGGCCGCGACAGCACCGGCCGGCGCCGAAGGTCTGACATTTCTGCCGTATCTTACGGGCGAACGCACGCCACACAAAGACCCATACGCGAAAGGCGGATTCGTTGGATTGTCGCTTCGCCACGGGCGGGCGCACATGGCACGCGCCGTGCTCGAAGGCGTCGCGTTCGCCATGCGAGACAGCCTTGAGATCATGCGCGAGATGGGCGTCCCCATCTCCCAGGTCCGCGCCTCCGGCGGGGGAGCCAAGAGCGCTGTCTGGCGTCAAATCCAGGCGGACATCAACAAGGCTCCCTTGGTGACCACCAATATCGACGAAGGCCCCGCCTATGGCGCTGCCTTGCTCGCCACCGTGGCCACCGGCATGTACAAATCGATTGAAGATGCCTGTGATGCTATTATCAAGGTCGTGGATACCTGCACTCCGAACGCATCGCTGGCTTCAACCTATGATTCCTGGTTTGAGTTGTATCAAGACACGTACACGGCGCTGGCGCCCGGCTTCGCGCGCGCGGCAAGGTTACTCTGATTTATGAGCGAGACTCCTCGCAAGAGACGAATCCCCATCGGGGGCATGTTGCTCGGGGCGCTGGTCGCATTCGTGTTCAGCCCGATCGCGTTTCAATTGGCACTTTGGTTTCAGGCGGCCGACTTGCCCGCGGACCGGCACGATCTGGCCATCAGCGTGATGCGCATCGGATTTCGATTCGCCCAAGTGTGGGTCGTTTTACTCGTGCTTGCACCAATCTTCTTGCTCGGGTTGCTCCCGTTCCGGCGCGTGAGACGCTTTGCGCTGATTCCTCTCGTCATGATTCCGATTTCGATAGGGACCTTTTTCGCCGCACGGACCATGACCAATCTGCGCGATGAAGGACTGTCGCGCATAACGTTCAACGCGCAGCCGATACTCGCGGCGATCGAGCAGTACAAGGCCGATACGGGGGTGTTTCCACCCAATTTGGGCGCCCTGATCCCGGAATACATCAAGGAATTGCCCTACACAGGGACGCCGGGGTACCCGAAATTCGAATACGATCTCGCAGCGGAAGGTACGCCATTTCGCGACTACCAGCTATCGGTCAAGACTCCCCCCGGGGCGAACTACCACGATCGCCTCATCTATTGGCCGGAAATGAACTATCCCCTATGGATTAAAGGGGCCAGCGTCGAACCCTTGAACGACTGGGCGTACATGCACCGGCATTGACGCGCCGCCCCCCCGAAACCTCGCACGGCAGGAGATGCGCCCCCATGATGGGCACTACATTTGACGACACCACGACCGAGGCCCATTTGGGCTTGCGTCTCGATGTGTACCTCGCCGGGGCCATCGAAGATGTCTCGCGCTCGATTATCCAGCGATTCATCAAAGAGGGCCTTGTCGAAGTGAACGGCGCGGTTTGTCAGAAGTCCGGCAGGACCATGGCGGCGGGCGACCGGGTCGTCGCAGTGCTCCCTGCGCCGCCCAACACGGATCTCCTTCCCCAAGCAATCCCGCTGTCCATCTTGTACGAGGATACCGACCTGCTTGTGATCGACAAGCCGTCGGGCCTCGTCGTCCACCCTGCCCCGGGGCATCCCGACGGCACACTTGTGAATGCCGTGCTGCATCATTGTCCCGATTTCCAGAAGCCCGGCGACGATTTGGGGCGGCCTGGCATTGTGCACCGGCTTGACCGGTTCACGTCAGGGGTCATGCTGGTGGCCAAGTCGCACGCGGCCTTTGCGGGACTCGCCGAACAGGCACGCGAGCACACGTTCGATAGGCGCTATCTCGCGCTAGTCCGAGGGGAATTCAAGGAAAACGTCGGGCGAATCAACGCCTCCGTGGGCCGCAGCCTGCATGACCGCGGGCGCATGTCCGTGACGGGCGTCAACGCACGCGATGCGGTCACGCGCTTTGAGGTATTGGAGCGATTTAAGGTTGCTTCCCTGGTGTCGCTGGTCTTGGAAACAGGCCGGACCCATCAGATTCGCGTGCACATGCGGTTCGCGGGGCATCCCGTGTTGGGCGATCCCGTCTACGGAGTTACCGAATTCGGCAAATGGGACGTGCCGGAGCTGTTGCTCGATGCCCTCAAGGAACTCGAAGGCCAGGCCCTGCACGCCGCACGGCTCGGCTTTACCCACCCTGTCAGCAAGAAGAGACTCACCTTCACCGCTCCCCCGCCCGCGGACTTTCAGAGAGTGCTCGCGACCTTGAGGTCACTACACGCAGGACGCTAACTCTTAAGGAGCGCTCCGCCTCCGTCCGAATCTTTTCTTCCGGGCGCCACGCCGGGAATGGCCTCTCAGCGCATTCGACTTTCGAGGAACTGCTTCCTATTGGGTCATACTCGATACCGAGCCCCACTTTGCGCGCTCTTCCCTCAAGCTCGTTCGCAGGTGACGCACAATGGGCGCTTCTTCCTCCGATACCAAGTTGGTCTTTTCGCCGGGATCTATGTCCAGGTTGTATGCTTCCTCAATTAGCGATTCGTCCTGCCTCGTGCGGATGAACTTGTATGTTTCTCCACCGCTTCGGCACGTTACGGCCCATGACCAGAGGGTTCCCATTCTGTCGGAGTAATGGTAGAGCATTCGGTCACTTTCCGGATTCACGAGCGAGCGGCCCTCGCACATCGATGGAATCGGCAACCCCAGTCGATCGAAGACGGTGGGAAAGATATCCAGCAGTGAGGCAAACTCCAGATTCGCGTAGTTCGCGGGGCGCTTCTCATAGAAGAGTAGCGGCACCCGGAGGAACTCTTGATAAAGCGAACCGCAGTGAAAATACTCGCCATGCTCGCCAAGCCCCTCGCCGTGGTCGCCGAAAATGACAACCAAGCCATTCTCCAAGTATCCCTTGTCCTCAAGTATCTCGAATAACTCGCTCAAGAGCGCATCCGATTGCACAATTCCATTGTCGTAATTATTGCGGTACGCTTCCGGATTCTCCGGAGCCAGATCGCGCGGATTCTGGCACTTTGCAAACGTTGCGAGCGCTTTGCGAACGTCGATGCTGCCGCCCGGCTCTTCTTCTTTGCGCAATTGGACGCGATTGCTTGATGGTAGATAGACTTGGTAGCGCTCTTGCCTGTAGGCCACCGCGTGAGGCGATAGAATTGAAAGGAAGAGAACACTTGGAGTCGAGGAGTGACCTGGCAGTTTCTCCATCTCGTCGATAACCATCCGGTCGTCGCCACAGGGGTACTTTGGCGAATCGCCTCCATGAACAAACGAGTACCCGTTGCGCTTCAAGACGTGCTTAAGCCCGAAGATACCCCACTCGCCGGATACGATGAAGTTTGTCAAATACCCTTGGTCTTGTAGGAAATCCATAATCAGAAGGCTATCCGCGTTGTGCGAAGGCAAAATGCGCGACGTAAGAAGTGACATCACCGAGTAGTTCGTGCCGGGCGCCGTGGCAATGGCCGTTTCCACTTTGTGGAGGCGCCCCGTCCTTGACAGTGATTCAAGGAACGGGGTTGTCGGGCGCTCATAGCCGTACAGAGACATATGGTCCGCCCGTAGATCGTCGATGAAAATGAAGACGACATCGCGCTTCTCGAAGGTCAACCCCTTCGGATATTCGGCGCGAACTTGTCTGTTTGTTTCGACGGTCGACTCTATACTGGACGTATCTAGCGCCAGATAGGAGTAGCGATAGAGCCCCACGAGAGGTTCCCCCGCCCACAATTGTCGCGTGAAGGTCATCGACATCGCTACATAAACCACCGCCCCTACAAGGTATGTGGAAATCCCTATGCGCAGAAATAGTCCCCTTCGCCCTGCAATCAAGTTATCCCCGGACCTTCCTGAATAGTGCAGAGCTTCGAGTCCGTCGTACACCGCCAAGGCCATGGCCCGCGCAAGCAGAATGCATAGGCACTGGTGTGCCAATAGAAATAGGCTAACCTTGTAGAGTGAGAAGGGCAGCAGCTTCCAAGAATC
>JBHEKO010000406.1:0-4263 GCA_041859475.1 Candidatus Hydrogenedentales bacterium | reverse complement strand
ATCGCCCCACTTGTTTATTGTCATCTCTGTCATGGAGTGCTGTCGTGTCGCGCGATTCAGGTCGCGAGGACGGGTATACTGGGCGTTGTCGGGGAATCATTGGGGAGCGAATCAGGCATTCATGAGCGATACGTTTCGACGAAATGCGATGTGGTTTGTGCTCGCGGGTGCGGGGTTGGCGGTGGCCTTTGTCGTGAAGACGCCGTACATGGCCTTCGCGATCTACGCATTCTTGCTGTTGGTGGGCATCGCGCATTTCTCGTCCATTGCGTGGCTGTCGGGGTTGGACTGCGAGCGGCGCATCACGAAGACCACGGTCTACCAAGGTGAAGAGACCGAGGTCGAAGTGGTCCTCAGCAATCGCCGGGGCTGGCCGATTCCGTGGATCTTCGTCGAAGACCTTGGGCCAAGCGATTTCCCGCTGATAGGCGAAAAGACGCGCTTGGCCATACTGATGCCGGGCAGGTCGATCACGTTGCGCTACACGTTGACGTGCCCGCGCCGGGGATACCACCGCATTGGCCCGCTGTTGATGGAATCGGGCGACCTGTTCGGGTTGCAGCGGCGCTTTCGCACGGGCGAACAGCAGGACTACATTTCCGTGTTGCCCACAGTCGCCTACATCGATACGTTCAACATCGGCGCGCGGCGTCCGCAAGGGCCCGTGCGCATTACGAACCGCGTGTACGAGGACCCGACCCGCATTTCGGGCATTCGCGAGTACGTGCGCGGCGACCCACTCAACCGCATTCATTGGAAGGCGTCCGCACGGACGGGGGAACTCTTCGTAAAACAGAGCGAGCCCTCGAACGTACTTGGGGCAACCTTAATCCTCGATCTATTTGGCCCGTGTTACCAAGGCGAAGACGCCGAGAGCCGCATGGAATTGGCCATCACAACGACCGCCTCCGTCGCCTATTTGTTGCAGACCTCCGGCGAGCAGGTCGGCATGGTGACCAACGGGCGCGATGCGGCGGAAGTGGCGCAGTACGACGTCAAAGCGCAAGCCACGCTCTCGCGCGATGATGCCGAACACAGCGTCGTCGGGGAGAGCGTTTCGGACCGTCTTAACCCTTTGACCGTACCGACACGACGAAGTCCCGTACAGGCGCTGATGATCGTGGAGAATCTGGCGCGCGTACTTCCGACGGATGGGCTTGATGTCGGGCAACTTATCCTCTCCGAATATCGCAGGCTCCCGCGCGATGCCGCGCTTCTGCCGGTTGTCCCCACGGTGACCGAAGACTTGGCCCTAGTGCTCGGCGAGATGAAGATGTCGGGCTTTGGCGTGACGGTGTTCCTTATTAAGAATCCCGCGAACTACGAGAAGATCGCGGCGTTGCTGATAGCGCACGAAATCAACTGCATACACATCGAGCATGAACGACAACTCCACGAGATCTCGCCCGCCCGAATCGGACGATAAGCGGCGCTGGCAGTCTTCGGACTCCTTCAGCGACCTGCAATCGCAGGCCGATGTTGGGCCGACGGACTTTGCGTCGCTGTTGGCTACGCCCGTCGCGCAAGCGGAGCGCCCCAAGGAGATGCTGGCGACAGACTTCCATTCGCTGGCAGGCAAGCGTCCGGGCGCGCCGAAGCCGTATCAGGCACGCTCGATCACGGACTTCCTACTCGATTGCATGACCCCGATCATGATCGTGGTGATGGTCTACTCCGTGATCTTCTTCCTGCTCGATGTCCGCTTCATTTTCACGGAGGTGCACGACGCGAACCTGCGGTGGGTCGCTTTCTGTTTCGTGGTCGGTGTCGTCGCCCTGAACCGGCTTATCGCGCGCGACGGCAAGGACGAATCGCTTATGTACGTCGGTGGGCTAGGCATGGCCATCGGGTTGTACACCGTCGTCACGACCACGAGTTACGGCGTCGGATCGGTGGCGCGCGGTTTCATGAACAGCGTGGGGGCGGCGCTGGTTTTCAATTTGACGATTGTGGCGTTTGTCTGGTGGCTCGCAAACCGGCTTACGCACGAATGCTGTGTAGACGAGAACCGCACCGCCGGCGATATCGGCATACTCACCGGCACCGCGCGCCGTTTGCGGACTGCCATGGAACCCAAATCCAAGAAGCCCGCGATTCAGACTACGATGGATGCGGTCGATCCCAGCGAATGGAAGAAGCCGCAACGCAAGGCGCCTCCGAAACCCGCCGATGCAACCGAGCGATTGTCGAAGCGCCATCCCGGCATTTCGATCTTCTACTTCTCGATACCCGTGTTCATCATCTTTGCGTTGGGCCAGCGCGTCGTGCAGCAGGGCGGCGAATTCATGATCCTCGCGGGGCATTTCTACATTGGCGCCTACGCCCTGTCCGCGCTGTCGTTGCTCATGCTTTCAAGTTTGGCGGGACTGCGCGACTATTTCCGGTCGCGGCGCGTACACTTGCCCGCGGGGATTGGACCGTTCTGGATTGGCTTGGGGTTCGTGATGATCCTCATGGTCCTGTTCGCGGCCATTGCGCTGCCCGCTCCGAGCCTGCCGCCCATCGCGGTGGTTCAGAGCCACCAATACGACTACTGGCGCCCCGGGTCGTCATTCCAACTCATGAACCTCGCCGTACCCGCGGCCCAGGCGATTCAACAGAGCCATGCCATGGAACGCATCGGCATTGGGGTACTTATCCTTTTCGGCATCTTTCTGCTGTACGGCCTGATGCGCGTGCTGGGCGCGTTCGCGGTGCAGGTGGCCAAGCGGCGGCACAGCCTGCCGCAACCCGTGGTGCGGTTTTTCAACGCGCTGGACCGCCTCCTTGAACGGCTCGGACGCCTCCCCGAATTGCCCAAGTTTCAAAAGCGCAGACGCATTTCGCGGAACGTGTCGATGGCGGCGAAGTGCGAGAACCCCATGACCTCCGCGCGTCTGTCGACCACCGCGCAACGCATCGAAGCGTGCTACGATGCCATGTGTGCCCTAGCCTATGACCTCGGCGTCCCGCGCCGCATAGACCAGACCCCCCACGAGTTCATCGAATCCTTCCCGCGCGAAATGCAGACCCTCCGCGAAGAAGCCTTCGAACTGACCGACCTCTACGTCCTCTCCGCCTACGCAAACTTCACTTTCGACGATCGTATCTTGGATAGGCTCAGGAAGTTCTGGTGGAGCTTTGAGCAGGTGAGGCGACGCGTGGTGCGGTGAATTTCGGAGGGCGGACTTACCAGTCCGCGCGAATTGAGGGGTCTACGGAAGACTTCAGGCCACCCAAGACATTTGCCGCAGAGGGCAGGCGCCACGAGGCGTTGTCAAAGACGGCGGACTGGAAAGCCCGCCCTCCGAGTTCAGCCCGCATGCAATCTTGACACGGGTTTCCCCCTTTGCTATAGTCGCTTTAGACCACGCCTCGGGCGTGGTTGCTTCGTCTATAGCGCCGCTGGCGTAGCTCAGTTGGTAGAGCAGCTGATTTGTAATCAGCAGGTCGGGGGTTCGACTCCCTTCGCCAGCTCCATCTATACGCCGGGGTGCGGCGGATTCCACTCCGTTGAGGCAGTTGATTGCATTGTGGTGGGATGCCCGAGTGGCTAAAGGGGACGGGCTGTAAACCCGTTGGCTAGCGCCTACATAGGTTCGAATCCTATTCCCACCACCATTTGAATTGATTTGAAATTTCAGATTTGAGATTTGAGATTTCAAATTTTCCTTGCGGGAGTAGCTCAGTTGGCTAGAGCGTCAGCCTTCCAAGCTGAGGGTCGCGGGTTCGAATCCCGTCTCCCGCTCCATTAGGTACTGCATCGGGCCCGCGTAGCTCAGTTGGCAGAGCACCTCCATGGTAAGGAGGGGGTCATCAGTTCGATTCTGATCGTGGGCTCCATTTGTTTTGCTTTTATACATGCGCGCACCTCCTGGGCGAGGAGCGCGCACTTGAATGTCTCGTTTTACTTCGATAACGGTTTCGATGAGGGAGGTTTAGCCCACCATGGCGAAGGCGAAGTTTGAGCGGACGAAGCCGCACGTAAACATTGGCACGATCGGTCACGTCGACCACGGTAAGACGACGCTGACGAGTGCGATCACGAAGATCCTTGCCGAGCAGGGCAAGGCGAAGGCGATGGCCTACGGCGAAATCGACAAAGCGCCGGAAGAACGCGAGCGCGGAATCACGATCAACATCGCCCACGTGGAGTACGAGACGGACAAGCGCCACTATGCGCACGTGGACTGTCCCGGCCACGCCGACTACATCAAGAACATGATCACGGGCGCCGCGCAGATGGACGGCGCGATCCTGGTGGTGGGCGCGGACGACGGCCCC
>JBHEKO010000727.1:0-11634 GCA_041859475.1 Candidatus Hydrogenedentales bacterium | reverse complement strand
AGGACAAGCGCCTGATTCCAGGCGTGATGAAAGCGGCTACCTATCACCGCGACGAAGGCGACTACGATTGCCGGCCCAAGTGGATTGCCGTTGAGGCCGCGGGGCGTTTGGGCGACGCGTCCGTCGTGCCGCAGTTGATACCCTTGGTCGATCACGGTAACCAGAACACACGCATGTGGGCGCGCGCCTCGCTCGTGCGCCTGACCGGCCAGAACTTCAATGACGACAAACAGGCCTGGGGCACATGGTGGAACGATAGCGGCAAGGAGCCGAAGATCGATCTCGCCGAGTTGAAGCCGTGGGTGCCGCCTGCGGGCGTTGAGGCAGCTCCGGCGTCCAACACACCGCCTCCCGGCGCGGAAGCGATTGAAGCCGAAATAACCGCGCACTATGCGAAGGCCAGCCCCGAAGTGGTGGACTTTGTGCGCTGGACTGCTGGCAGCTTTGGGCGGCGAGGCCTGTGGTTGCCGGAGAACGCGTTCGAGAGCCTGACTCCCGAACAACGTGAAGAGAAGGTCAAGGCGTGCCTGGAAGTCCTGAACGGCGACTACGGCCGACAGCAGTGTGAACCGCTTGCGGCGGCGGGCGTGCTTAAGGACAAGCGCCTTCTACCGGGCGTGATGAAAGCGGCTACCTATCACCTCGAAGGACAGGACTACGATTGCCGCACAAAATGGATTGCGGTTGAAGCGGCAGGCCGTTTCGACGACGAGTCCGTGGTTCCGTCGCTGGTTCCGCTGGTCGATCACGGCAACAAGAATGTGCGCCTGTGGGCACGCGCATCGCTCGTACGATTGACGGGCCAGAACTTCGACGCCGATAAGCAAGCCTGGGGCAAGTGGTGGAATGATAGCGGCAAGGAGCCGAAGATCGATCTGACGCAACTGAAGCCATGGGTGCCACCGGCGGGAGCGGCTGCTCCGTCCCCCGAGCAACCCCCTCCGGTAGTGGGGCAGGCGACTGTTCCCAGCGAAGCACAAGCGGTCGTCGACGCACTTCCTGGAGAACTCACGTTCAAGGCGACATACCACCACCGGAGTCGAGGCGGCGACCTCCCGACCCCGAGCACTCTATGGGTCAAGAAATCAGCCGACAAGGGAATCATCGCGGCGACCTACATGCCATCCCCGATGAACACCACATACATCGCCCATGTGGGAGCAACCGGCGGCGTGTTTGAATACGACTTGTTCATACAAGGCCGCGAGGGCGCGCCGGCTTCCAAGCAGCTTATGAAGCTGACTCCTGGGAAGGCAGAGGTCACGTATGAAGGCGGCGAAAAGAACGGGCAGACAGAGTCGTTTACGGTGCCGGAGGCAAACCTATTCCAGCCGAACTCCCGCCCGGATCCCTACGTGGGGCACATGGCCCTGGCGTTGCAAGGGCTACCGATGAAAGACGTGGACCTTGCCTGCTACGACTGGGACAATTCGGGGAAAGGCATGGCCGCGTACAACTCGCGCGTGGAATACAAGGGCAAAGAAGAAGTAAGCGTGCCGGCGGGCGTCTTCAATGCCCAGCACTACGTCGAGACGCAAACCACCTTCGGCGATACGTGGTTCAAGAAGCGCCCTGGCCATGTCACCGAATACTGGGCGCTGGACAATGGCGTGATGGTGCGTATCCTGCGCCATCGCGAACCCTACGAAGTGTTGCTTGCGAACATCGACGCGCCGGAGACCTTGCCGGGTTACGTTCGGAAAGCAGAAGCGACCACACCAACTTCGAACGAAGGCACTCCGTCTGGTGCCTCTATTGGTGTTGGTAGCGCGTGGAGCCCCGAGCAAGCTACGGGGGAGCCCAATACGAAGAGTGCCGGGGACTTCACTACCGCTTGGGCATCGTTGTCGCAGGATGATCAGCAAGAATGGCTGCTCCTGGAGTTCGCGAACGAGGTAACCCCAAAGACTCTGAAGGTGTTCGAGACGTACAATCCTGGCGCGTTGACGCGCGTTACCCTTGTGGCGGCGGACGGCGCGGAGATCGAGGCGTGGGCTGGAACCGATCCCACTTCGCGGGAGACGCCCATGGGAGTGTCCGAAATCCCATTGACAGCAAACACTCCAACCAATCGCGTCAAACTCTATCTCGATTCCCCAGCGGTACCGGGGTGGAACGAGATCGATGCCGTGTGCTTGATCGATAAAGACGGTGGAAAGCAGTTCGCAGTGCAAGCAACGGCAAGCAGTACGTACGCGGAGCGGATGGGCACGCGTGGGACGGCATCGACGGCTCCGTCCTCAAAATCTGGACGTGCATGGGGGCCAGAGCAAGCTACGGGCGAGCCGGATACGAAGGAAGCCGGGGACATTATTACCGCGTGGGCCTCGCGCAGTCAGGATGACCAGAAGGAATGGCTGCTCCTGGAATTCGCGAGCGCGGTGCAACCGAAGTCTCTTAAAGTGTATGAAACGTACAATCCCGGCGCTCTGACGCGCGTCACACTCGTGGCGACAGATGGTGCGGAAACCGAGGCGTGGGCAGGAACCGA
The DNA here is from genome assembly GCA_041859475.1 of Candidatus Hydrogenedentales bacterium. Taxonomy (GTDB): domain Bacteria; phylum Hydrogenedentota; class Hydrogenedentia; order Hydrogenedentales; family SLHB01; genus JAIBAQ01. The sequence goes on along the minus strand of JBHEKO010000727.1, from coordinate 9,143 downwards.
TCCCACTTCACGGGAGGCGCCCATGGGAGTGTCCGAAATCCCATTGACAACAAGCGCTCCGGCCAATCGCGTCAAACTCTACCTCGATTCGCCTGCGGTACCGGGGTGGAACGAAATCGATGCCGTGTGCTTGATCGATGCAAATGATGGAACGCAGTTCGCAGTGCGTGCGACGGCAAGCAGCACGTTCGCAGCAAGTGAAAGCACACCCCAATCGCAGACCTTCGCGGCTTCAGGCACTGAGCAGCCCCAGGTGGAACCAAACATCGTTTCGATCACGCCAGCCTTCAACGCGACCGAGGTGGACCCCGCTATCACGGAATTGAGCATCGTGTTCGACCAAGATATGGCCGGGGGATTCTCGTGGACGGGCGGCGGCGAACAGTTTCCGAAGACAACGGGCAAGCCGTCGTGGAAGGACAAGCGCACCTGCGTGATGCCAGTCCAACTGGAAGCGGGCAAGCTCTATCGCGTGGGGGTCAATTCGAAGTCGCACCAGAACTTCCGCAGCGAAGCGGGCGTGCCGGTTGCGCCGCGCGTCCTCGTATTCACGACCAAGGGTGCGGACGCGTCCTTGGTGGCGTCGTTGCAGCCGCCCAAGGTGGTGAAGTGCGAGCCGGAGAACGGGGCCAAGGGCGTGAGCACCGCAGTAGACAAGATTACGGTCACCTTCGATCAGGCGATGGGCGGCGGCTTTTCGTGGACCGGCGGCGGCGACGACTATCCCGAAGGTACGGGGTCACCGAGTTGGAGCAAAGACAAAAAGACGTGCACCCTGCCTGTCAAACTCAAACCAAATTGGACCTACCATATCGGCCTGAATAGTCCGCACCACAACAACTTCCAAAGCGCGAACGGCGTTCCCTTGGAGCCCGTGGCGTATGGTTTCAGCACGAGCAACTGACGCTCGTTGTCCACACACAACACAAGACCCGCGACGAACTACGTTCTCGCGGGTCTTGTGTTTCGAAAGAGAGGCGCTCGATCATGCTGGACAATTGCGCCGAGAAAGAACGAATGCGAAAAAACGCACGCTATAGTTACTCGGCACAGACGCATGCCAACCATCAAGTCACCGGCAGGCACGAACGGACATAGCAGAAGAAGATCAAAGCTCGGGTGAGGGACGAGGACCTCTCGACCCTAAAGACTCCAGATGCACCATCGGGGAGCGTGGGATCTTCACGCCAAGAGCATGGCTACGTTGGAAGCGACGGACGTCTCAAATCGGGAGACTCTTGAGGCCTTGCCCGATTGCCCCGAGTTCATCGGAAACGCTGCGACCGTTGTTCAACTCAAACAGAGGAACTCGAGCACTTCGCAACCTATCGTCGAGAGAGTGCCGACTTGACCAGCTTCGCGGGCCCCCAAAGATGAACGGCTTGGAGCGTCTGCTTGACGCGGTGGCGCCGTCGAACGCGCGCCGCACGCTCTTCGAGTTCCTTAACGCCAATCAAGGTGTCTCTGCGCTCGATATCGACATCGAACCGGTCGTGTGTGAGCCCGAGGTCGTGAGCGTGAGCCAGCAATCGGTTGGCACGGTCGCAGCGGAATTCATAGGTATTGGCGCCGTCACGCGTGTACCACGAGATGTGGCGATCCTTCTCCTGCTTGACCACGCCGAATTCATCGAGATTGTCCCACAGATAGGAGTGGTCCAGATTGAGCGTGGCCACGCTGACGATGCGCGTGACCTTCGGGGCAAGTTTCTTGATGAACCGCAGGGTTTGTTGGAAGTGCTCCTCCGTCTCACCGGGAAAACCCACGATGAGATTGAGTTCGACCGCGATGCCGGCCTCGCAGACGGCGCTGATGAACCACTCCGCCTCCTCGACCGTAAACCGCTTGTGCATGAACCTGAGTACGTCGGGGCTGCCGGACTCCAAGCCAATCACCGCCGCCTTTAACCCGGCCTTGTTCGCCTTGCGCATCAGGTCGACGTCCATATTGCCGCGAACGGCCAGGTTCCCCCCCCAGGGACGGTTGAAGTTATTATCGAGGAGGATATCGCACAAGCGGTCGAGGTTCCCGTAATGGCCATTCATCAGCGGATCATTGAAACCCACGAAGCTAACATTTCGCCTGGCTTTGTGGTAGAGCATCTCTTCGGCGATGTGCTCAGCCGATCGCTTGCGGTACCGGCACTCGGCCCGCACGATGTCGTTGCAGAACGAGCAATGGTTGACGCAGCCACGGCTCCCCATGATGCTCACGGAACGGTCGGGAAAAAGATCCCAGTTGACGTCCTCGTAGCGCGGCCATGGGAATTGATCGAGGTCTTCGATAAGCTCGCGGTCGCCGTTATATTCCCATCGGCTGTTGCCGCGGGTGAAGGTGCCCTTGTTCCGGTTCAAGCCATTGGTGAGGATATCCAGGAGCGTCAACTCGCCTTCGCCGCGCACTACCGCGTCGCAGGCGTCCAGAGGGACCTGGTCGTCCGGATCCTCGGGGAAGAATATGCGGTGGCCGCCGAACAGGATGATCTTGTTCGGATCGAGCTTGCGCAAGCGCCGGGCCAGTTCGATGCTGAAGCGAATGTTGGTCTCGGTCAGCGTGAAGCCGACCACCGCCGCGTTGATTTCGCGCAAGTCGATCTGGTCGAGAAAAAAGTCCAACGACCGGGTCTTCCAAAACTGGTGCTGCTGATTGTCGGTCCATAGTTCCGGCGCTTGGCTGCTCGAATACAGGCGGATGTTGTAGTCCAGGGACTGCACCGAGAACCCCCGGGAGCGTACGGCCTCGATCAAGTACGCTGGCGCAGTCCAAGGCACGTTCACACCCCAACGCGGACAGAACACCATCGCAAAATCGTATGCATAGGGATGTGATTGCATCTGGAGCACGCCCTCCGTCGTGGGTGCCGGCCGATCCCATACATCGGACCGCCGGAACGCGGCTTCCGCCCTCTGCGAGCCGCAACTACTTCATCTGTCGCAGGATACACAAGCAAACACACGCATCTTACTGTATGACACGCGCCGGACGCAACGACCCACTTCGCCCGGACAATGCAGGCTACCTCGGCCAATATGCGACCTTCCTTCACGTCGATGCCGGAGACGTGGCGCTCGCGCGGAATGTCTACGAACAAGCGCTCGCTATCGCACCTGATGATGCAAATACGATGGCGAATTGCGCCAAGCTGCTCTTCCAACTTGGCGAGACTAAGCTCGCTACTGAGATGCTTGAGTCTGCCGAGACTATCGCGCCGGCCACGGATCTGGCACTGCAGGTGGAACTCTGCTTCTACCGTTTGGCTCATGTGACCGGCTCTTGGCCGAAGACCTTGGGGCGCATGCGAGCACTAATTGAAGGGGGTGCGCGTTCTCCCGATTGGCCATTGAAGGTCACCGTCGAGCGCGCGCTCCAGGACGGTCATCCCAACGCGGCTCTTCTGCGGTCTTTGGCCGATGTGATCGCCAACGGCGCGCCATCGGAGTCATTGGAGGAGTTTCCGGAATGGAGAGCATAGGCAAAGGCAGTCGCCGTAGCCACCGGAGAAGGAACTCTCTGGGAAGTTTTGGGATAAGGGGCGTGTTGCCTAATCGCGACTAATGGTGTATCTTAGTTGAGTCCGGCAAAAAAGCCCACAATATCTTGGGCCGAATGGGTGATAACGATGAAGCGCCGCAACGCCCCCAGTCTCAGCAAAATCCTCTTCGTCCTTGTGACGATCTTCTTCATTGCCTGTGGTTTGTACTACGGCGTGGACAAGCTCCGTTCTCTGTTCCTATCCGAGCGGGTCGAAGCCAGCGCCCCCGTCGATTTGGATGCGGCACGCGCGCTTGAAGCGGAAGGCAAGATTGAAGAAGCACGCGCCTTGGTTCTCCCGATCGCCACCCGGTCGAAAGACGCGAAAATCGCTCCGACAGCGCTGATGTACTTGGCCGATCTGGACTTGAAAGCCGGAAACCGTGTGGACGCTCTCACCCACATCAAGAGCGCGGCATACGACTTCCCCTCCAGCCCAGACCAACCGCGCGCCGCTGCGATGTATGCCAAGATGTTGGAAGAGGACGGCAAGATCCCGGACGCGCTTTCCGTGTACGAGGAAATTCGCAAGAACGCCCCGCCGGAGTTGCGCACGCCCGCTCTGTGTGGATTCGGAAGACAAGCGGAGCGTGACGGCAAACTGATCGAGGCGCGAGCCCTGTTCCAGGAGGCCGTTACCAGTGCGCCTTGGGACACCCCCGAGTGGACGGAGGCCGTCGAAGCCCTGGGCAAGGCGAATGTGGCCCTCATCTTCTCCCCCACTCCCACGCCCGACAGCAAGCAATACGTGATTCAGAAGGGCGACAGCATCACGAGCATCGGCAACAAGCTGAATACGACTCAGGGCCTCTTGATGCGGGCCAACAATCTTCCGGACGAGCACACGCTGCGCGTGGGGCAATCGATGAAATGGACGCCCAAAGATTTCCGAATCGTTATTGAACGGTCCACGTGCCGCTTGTTCCTATTGGACGGCAACGGTATCTTCAAGCGCTACACCGTGGGTCTCGGCAAGGAAGGCCACGAGACTGCACTGGGACTCTTTAAGATCGGCAACAAGGAGAAGGACCCCACTTGGCACAAGCCCGGTGAAGGCCCCATCCCTCCGGGCGATCCGCGCAACGAACTCGGCACGAGGTGGATGCCGTGGATTCCCGTTCAAGAAGGTCTGCCCAAGGATCTGGGTATTCACGGCACGATTGAACCGCCGACCGTAGGACATTACTCGTCGCACGGATGCGCACGGATGCTCAAGGAAGACGTAGAAGAGCTTTGGGACCTTGTTGTGCGCTCCACGCCGGTGCAGGTAGTCGAGAAGATAGAACCGCAGTCGCTGAACACGCTGGCCTTGGCGCAATCGTAGTCGAATAGAAGCACCCGGGATTACCTACAACCAGGTTCTCCCTCGTCACAAACAGGCAGCCGGGTCCCAAACGTGCGTTCGCACCTCACCCATCCGCGCCGTATCTCCACGCGAGCAATTCGCCACGAGCACGTCCGCAGTCACAGCCTGTGTCTCCTGGGCATCCTTGTTAGTAGCTCTTCTTCACTCCCATACCGAGAACCACCCAGTGAAACACACCGCCCCGAATCTTCGCCGCACCTTGACAATGATTGGCAGTCATTCCAATAATGCCCAGACTGAATTGCCCAGTTTTGAGCAATGCACGGGGGATAGAGGAGTTTTACAACGTATCATGAAATCATCGCTCCGCGACTGTCTTGACGAGTATCTGTATTCGGATGCGATGAGCCAGATAATCTCCAAGGACATTTTTCGCCCCATGGCCGGGGAATGCGTCAAATTCGCCCTCGGCAATGCGCTCCAATCGCTGCATATCTACGTAGACGCAGAGACCGCTTCTCTCGCGCAAGGTTGTAACGTGCTAGCCGAGGAAGCGACATGTTGCCTGGTGTTCGGCTACGCGCCCGAGGAAAACGAACCGCCGCCAAACGTGCTGCCCATGCCTTCCTTCGACACGGACTCAGCGCACTACCAACTCCTCGTATTGCTGTCGCCGGAGATCAGCATCGCGATGATTTCGCGCGTCACGCTCGAAGGCGCGCGAAAAACGGTCCAGTATCGCGCCGCTTGGACCTGCGACCGTGAAGAAGTGGTCCGAATTGCCCGGTTCGTCTATGAATCGGACGGAAGAACGCTGCCCAGCGAACTTACAAATCCACTTGACCAAGCGCAGGCCTCCGAGTGGACCAAGCACATGCTTGGTATCCTCATGAAGTTCACCTGCCTCGTAAGCGCGTACGCGGACGGCAGAGAACGCGACCTATCGTCGGTCCTTTCCATCCTCAAGGCCATCTCGGGAAAGCGGCGTTCACACGACGTCCTCTTCGTTTTCGTGGAACGCATCGCCCAAATCCTGGAGGTGGATCGGTGTTCGGTGGTGCGCGTGTGGGGCAGTGAAGACGTCGGCCATGTGCTCGCCTCGCACGACGATCAAGCCATCAGCGACTTGCTTATCGATCTTACGAAGTACCCTGAACTGGGGCAATCGCTCCGCCGTTTCGAGAAGGTCGTCATCGAAGACGCCTACAGAGACCCGTTAACCAAGCCACACGCGGCATTCATGCGGCGCGCGGGACTCCGTGCCATCGTCGTCGTTCCCATCTTGCTCCTGGACCCCAACGTCGGGTCCCTCTTCCTGAGGATTGCCCGGCGCGAGCGCGCCTTTTCGATGCAGGAAGTCGACTTCTGCGAGGTCGTATCCGAGGCCGCCGCGAATGCCCTCGAACGCGCGCAGCTCTTCGACACCATCCAACAGGCGAATGAACGCCTCGAACACTTGGCGGTGACCGACGAACTGACGGGACTCAATAACCATCGCTATTTCCGGCAACGCCTGGAAGATGAATTCGAGCGGGCGCGGCGGTATCGCTTGCCGCTGACCCTCGTCTTGTTCGACATCGACAACTTCAAGCAGTTCAACGACCGGTACGGCCATCTTCAAGGCGACGAAATCCTTCGCGAGTTGGGTGCTCGAACACGTCGCGTAACGCGGCGAAGCGACATCACAGCGCGCTACGGCGGCGAAGAATTCGCCATCATTATGCCACTCACCGGCGCCACGGGAGCCAGCGCGCGCGCCGAGCGCCTGCGGCATGAAGTCGCCACGACCGCCGTCCAAGGCCTCCCGTCGGGGGTATCCGTAACGGTAAGCGTTGGGATTGGGATGTTGGACCATGATAAGATGCTGGACTGCGAGGCATTGATTCGAGCGGCCGACATGGCCATGTACGAGGCCAAAGCCAATGGCAAGAATCAGGTCGTGGTAGGGAATCACCAAGGAGAGTAAATGTGAAGAAGTTTGCGTTGTTCGTCGCCGTTGTCACGTTGAGCGGCTGCCACACGTTTATGCAGATGAAGCCCAATTACGCCAACATGCCCGCCGACTCCGTCCGCGCAGTCGCCGCGGAAGTCGAGGCCGCCATTCGCGACGGAAATCGCGAGCCGCAGATTGCGGACAGGGACGGCATCGTCGTCAATACGGATGAAGTGAAACAAGCTATCCGCACGCGTGCAATCCGCTACGAGCTTGTCAAAGCGTTTCTCGAGACTGGACACGCGGCCGAGCTCAACAACGGCCTCGTCAACGTGTTGCGCACGCGAGAATATAAAAAGTTCGGGACATCGCGCGACCGCAGCCGCACGGCCCTTCTCATCACCAGCGAGAACGGCGACCGGTGGGCCATGTATGAGGGTATCTTGAAGGCGAGCAATTTCCCCGGAAAATCCCTGTCTGCCATCCAGCGCATCTTCTATGAAGAGCGCCTGAAACTGCTGCCCACGGGCCTGAAGTATGAAAACGAATCGGGCGACATCGTCGTAAAAGGCGAATAGCGAACCGGCTCGCAATCCAATGGCTACTGAAAGCACCATAGCAGCACGGCCGCACCTGGAAATCGACCTCGGCGGACTCCGCATGAAGAACCCCGTCACCGTGGCTTCGGGGACTTTCGGCTATGGGCAAGAATACAACCAGTATTTCGACATAGGCCGGCTCGGTGCGGTGACCACCAAGAGCCTTTCGCTAAAACCACGCGCTGGAAACAAGCCGCCCCGTCTGGTTGAGACCCCCGCGGGCATGCTCAACGCCATCGGCCTGCAGAATGTGGGAATCGACGACTACCTGAGTCGCAAAGCGCCCTTTCTTCGAAGTGCCGGAGCGACCATCATCGCGAATATTTACGGCCATTCCGCGGACGAATATGCGGAGCTGGCTCAGCGTATCGAGCGCGAGCATGCCGCCGACGCCATCGAGGCAAACCTGTCGTGCCCCAACGTGCACGATGCGCGCAATGCCCGTGGCGCCGTCCTGGTTTCCCAAAACCCCGATTTGATCGCCTCTTATACGCGGCAGATTCGCGCGGCGACCTCGCTGCCGCTAATCGTCAAGCTGTCGCCAAACGTGATGGACATACAGGAACCGGCCCTGGCCGCCGAAGAAGCCGGCGCAAATGCGCTGTGCCTCATCAATACGTTGTTGGGAATGGCTATCGATTCGGAAACCCGCCGCCCACGCCTATCGAATATCGTAGGAGGCCTGAGCGGCCCCGCCATTCGACCGGTCGCGTTGAAGATGGTATGGGATGCGCACCGCGCCGTGAAGATACCAATCATCGGCACGGGCGGCATCTGCCGCACGGAGGACGCCATCGAATTCTTCCTCGCGGGTGCGACGGCCGTTTCCGTGGGGTCGATGTCGTTTCGCCAGCCGGACGCCGCAATGAAGGTGCTCGCCGGAATCGAAGAATACCTGATTCGCCATGATATGACGTCGGTCGCCGATCTCATTGGGGCAATGCGCCTGTGATACACTGATCGACCGGTAGTAGACAACGGGGGACTCGGACGTGCATCGCAAAACACAATTGATTATCGCGCTCGACGTGGATACGCGCGAGCAAGCCATGGCCATGGCCAGCGCATGCGAAGGCTGCGAGTGGTTCAAGGTCGGTCTCCAACTCTTCGCGCGCACCGGACCTCCGATGGTGAAATTCCTCGTGGCCCGCGACGCGCGGATATTTCTCGACCTGAAGCTTCACGATATTCCGAATACGGTCGCGAAGGCCGCCAAGGCCGCGGCGGATCTTGGGGTCTCGTTGACGACGCTTCACGCAGCCGGAGGCCGCCGCATGATCGAGGCGGCAAGGAAAGCTGTTGAAGGCTCGGACACCAAACTGCTCGCGGTAACGGTATTGACCAGTCTGAGCGAAGATATGCTGCGGACCGAAGTCGGTTTGCCGGAAACCGTCAGCCAAACGGTCGCCCGGTACGCGAAAATGGCGATCGAATCGGGGGCGCATGGCATTGTCGCTTCCCCCCACGAGATCGGCATTGTCCGCGAAGCCATCGGACCCGACGCGCTGATCGTCACCCCGGGCATTCGTCCGGCATGGGCCTCTGCCGACGACCAATCCCGCATTATGACCCCCCGCCAAGCAGCGGAGGCCGGGGCCGACTTTATCGTCGTGGGCCGCCCCATTGTCGCGAATGAAGACCCCGCCGCTGCCACAACCCGTGTTATCGAGGAGCTATCCGTATGAATGCCGGTCAAGTCATAGACATCTTCCGTGGCACGGGCGCGTTGCTTGAAGGCCATTTCGAATACGCCAGCGGGCGTCACGGCAGCCAG
>JBHEKO010000649.1:0-26146 GCA_041859475.1 Candidatus Hydrogenedentales bacterium | reverse complement strand
TCGCCAGCGCGATCTGTGCAAGCACATGCTCAAGCGGCAGAAGCAGGGGAGAATAGATGAGCAGTCCTGGGTGCGCACGCCGTTGCCGGAGTTCAAGGAACCCGAGCCTGCGCAACGTTTGCGGCTTCGCATCGGTAGATTGGGAGAGACGCGTTTCCTTTCGCACTTGGAGTTGGTGAACGCATGGATACGCGTGCTACGACGTGCGCGCGCGCCCATTGCGTACTCGCAGGGGTTCCACGCGCACCCCAAACTCGGATTCGCGACCGCGCCGCCAGTGGGGGAAGAATCCGTGGGCGACTACATGGAAATCACGTTGCGGGCGCGCGTCGAGCCAGGGGAGTTGTTGGCGCGCATTCAAGGGGCGCTGCCGGATGGACTACGCGCCTTCGAGGTCGCGGAAATCCCGCTTCGCGGCCCTGCACTGATGTCGCTGACTTCGGGATATTCTTACACGTTCTATGCCGACGCGGACGTGAGCACGGTGCAGCAGCGAATTGACGAAATCCTAGGCGCGCCGCAGGTGTTGGTCGAGCGCACGTCGAAGCCCAAGGAACGCGGGCGCGGCAGGCAGCGGATTGAAGTCGATATTCGCCCGATGATTCGCGTGCTTGCGTTGGGGCAATCGAACGAGAATCAGGTCGTGGTGGACGTTGAATTGGAATCGGTGGCGGGGCGTTGCGCAAAGACGCGGGAGATAGTCGCGTTGCTGGGGCTGCATCCGCTGGCTACGCGCGTGCTGAAGCGCGACACGTTCTTTGCTTCGGAGCCGGTGGCCATTGGGGTGGCGGCGGCCGAGGAATAGATGTCGCGGCGCGCCCGCTGGGAACGCGCCGCGACCGCCAAATTCATTGCGAGAATTACACTACCCCTAAGGGCAGGAAATTCATGATGAGCTTGATGAGCGGAATGATCACCTGAATAATCAACTGCAGAATTGAGAAGATGTCTGGCATGGGGAGACCCCCCTTTCCTATGATGCAACCCAAGGCACACTTAGCCGTTCACACGACGCGATCATAGCACATTTTGGGACGCCGTGTCTTTTCGATACGGCGGGCGGTTCGTCGCTCAACGACCGACGTGGATGGGCAGAGTCAAGGGACGATACACGCCCCGGGCTACGATTCCACGAGGTAGTCTGCATCGGCAGACAGAAAGCGCAATCCCACTTCTTTGACGGCTGAATCGGGGACGCGCGCCAAGGGTGTGTAGCTGGGGTGATGGGCCGGCTTGAATGGGCTGTTGCGCCGGGCGTTGTAACAGCAGATGAATCCCCAGCGCGGATTCGGCGACTTGTTCTGGTCCGAGCGGTGGAGCAGGTTGCCGTCGAAGAATAGCGCGTCTCCAGGCCTCATTTCGCAATACACGAGCGGGCAGACTTTCTCCGCTTCCACGCAGCGCTCCGGGTCGGCTCCCGTCTGATCGCCTACCTTGATGTGGTCTATGCGGCCGATGAGATGCGATCCCTTCAGCACTTGCAAGCAGCCGTTATCTTTTGTCGCGGGATCGACCGCGATGTAGCAGCTAGCCAGAAGCGGAAACAAGCAATTGTCGCCGTACCAGTAGCCGTAGTCTTGGTGCCAGATCCATGCGCCGCCTACGAATGGTTCCTTCTGCATCATCTTGGAGTGCCAATGGTAGACTTCCCCGCCTAGAATTTGCTCCATGCCGGAGACAATCCGTTCGCTGCGCGCAATGGTCCCCATCAGGTCGTCGCCTACATCGTTCCACAAGGTCATCTTGCTCTGGCCACCCTCGCCGTCGGCGCGGTGCATCGCTTTTTTCGCGATGGCGGGGTCAGTTCGCGCGGCACGTTGCAGGAGGTCCGTTTCCTCCGCATCGAACAGGCTCTTCGCCAGAAAATAACCGTCTTCGCGATACTGCGCCAATTGGAGTTCCGTGAACATGATTGCGCTCCACCGTTGTCGTGAATTCGTTGGGACGGACACGTTTCAGCCAAGACCGCCGACATCATAGCACGAACGCGCGGCGTCTGTGTGCTATCATCTCCCCACAGACTATGAGCAAACAACAAACACAGCGTTACGAGCCGCATATTCCGCCCGATACGGGCATTGTGCTCGTGGATCACGGTTCGAAGCTTGCCGCCGCAAACCTCATGCTTGAAGAGGTGGCAGCGCTTTTTTCCGAGGCGATGGGCGTAGCCGTTGTCGAACCGGCCCACATGGAATTGGCGGAGCCGACCATCGAGCACGCGTTCGCCAAGTGCATTGCGCGGGGGGCCCGGCGCATTATCGTGCAACCGTATTTCCTCTCGCCCGGCAGGCACAGCAGGGTCGATATTCCGCGGCTCACGGCCGAAGCGGCCAAGCCTTTTGCCGGGATTGAGTACGTTGTAGGAGAACCGTTGGGGGTGGACGCCAATATGAATGCGGTCATTCTGAGGCGGGTCCTGGAGGCGATGGAGCGCCATCGCAGGGAGGCCGGGCAAGAGCAGTGATTACCGATGCAATCGCGCAGTGGCGCGCCGCGCTGGGGGAGACGCACGTCAATGCGCGCGCCGAAACACTCGACTTGTACAGCCGAAGCACGCAGCACCACGGGACCCGGCCCGCCTGCGTGCTCTATCCGAGGTCTACCGAAGAAGTCCAAGCGCTGGTTGCCATTGCCCGCGAGCACAAGGCGGGTCTCTATCCCATTTCACGCGGGAAGAATTGGGGATATGGCGACGCGTGCGCGCCCGCGGGCAATTCCGCAATCGTCGACCTGAGCCGCATGGATCGTATCGTGGAGGTCAATACGGAGCTGGCCTACGCGGTGATCGAGGCGGGCGTCTCGCAGGGGCAATTGTTCGAGCATCTGGAGTCGCAGCAGACCAACCTCTGGATGGATTGCACGGGCGCCGGGCCGGGGGCTAGTTTCGTCGGCAACACGCTTGACCACGGATTCGGACATACGCGCTACGGCGACCATTTTGCGAGCACGTGCGGCATGGAAGCCGTTCTCGCCGACGGCAGTGTGATCAACACCGGATTCGGGCATTTCCCGAATGCCAAGGCGTCGCGGGTCTATCCCTATGGAGTAGGGCCTTATATCGACGGTCTCTTCTGCCAATCCAACTTCGGGATTGTCACCAAGATCGGGATGTGGCTGATGCCCAAGCCGGAGGCGTTCTGTTTCTTTTTTATCACCGTGGAGCGTTACGAAGACTTGGCCGCGCTTGTGGACCGGCTGCGTCCGTTGCGCATGGCAGGCGTCATTACCTCCGCGCTGCACATCGGAAACGATCTCCGGATACTGAGTTCAAAACGCAACTATCCTTGGGAGGAGACCAACGGCAAAACGCCGCTCCCGGACGATGTCCGCGCCCGAATGCGCAAGACGTATGGCATCAGCGCGTGGAATGCGGGCGGCGCTTTGACCGGGCCCGCGGGCCACGTGAAGTCCGGCAAGAAGGCCCTGCGCGATGCCGTGCGCGGTTTGGGCAAGCTGGTTTTTGTCGATGACACAAAGCTGGCGTTGGCGGGACACGCGGTTCGAATGATGCAGCGGTTTGGTTTCGGGGCGAAGTTCGCGGAGATGCTCGAATCCTTGAATCCCGTTTATGCCACGCTGAAGGGACGGCCCACGGCAGATGCGCTTCGAGGTTCCATGTGGCGGCTGCGCAATGCCCCGCCGGCCGCGTCGTCCGATCCGCTTGAGCAAGGCGCGGGTTTGTACTGGTTGTCGCCGGCGATTCCCATGACGGGGCGGGATGCCTTGCGCGTTATGGCCATCGTCGAGCCAATCTTCGCGCAGCACGGGTTCGAGTTGCTTGCGACGTTTACGATGATCAACGAGCGCGCCATGATCGCCATTCTGAACGTGGCGTTCGACAAGGCCGTAGAAGAGGAAGCCGTGCGCGCCGAGGCCTGCTATCACGCGACGTTTGAGGCCCTCATGCGCGAAGGATATGTTCCGTATCGCGTGGGGTTGAGCGGCCTGCCTAAGCTTCACGATCCCTCGGACGCGTTTTGGCGCGTGGCAACGCAGATCAAGCGGGCGCTGGATCCCGACGACATCATTGCGCCCGGACGGTATCTTCCTCCGCTCGCGTAGGATTCGCGCATGCGTTGGGCGTCTCGATATACTTCGTGAACGGCGAGTTGGAAAGTCAGCAGCGGGGTGACGATATGGTTTGGCGCGACAGCACAGTGCTTATCACCGGGGGGACTGGATCGTTCGGCAAGGCATTTGCCCGTCTGCTCCTTGCCGAGTGCGAACCCCGCAAGGTAATCGTTTATAGCCGCGACGAATTGAAGCAGCACGACATGGCCCACACCCCGGGATTCGACGATTCTCGAATCCGCTACTTCATCGGCGACGTGCGGGACCGCGAACGGCTCTATCGCGCGACCGATGGCGTCGACATCATTGTGCACGCCGCGGCCATGAAACAGGTCCCGGCCTGCGAATACAACCCAATCGAGGCGGTCAAGACCAACATCGACGGCGCGAAGAATATCATCGATGCCGCCATCGACAACCGTGTGAAGCGGGTTATCGCGCTCAGCACGGATAAGGCAGTCAACCCCGTCAACCTGTACGGGGCCACGAAACTTGTCGCGGAAAAGTTGCTCGTCCAAGGCAACTCGTACGCGGGTGGCGGCGGGACGATGTTCTGTTGCACGCGCTACGGCAATGTTGTGGGAAGCCGAGGCAGCGTTATCCCGCTGTTCCTGCGCCAGCGCAGTGAAGGCGAGATTACGATTACCGACGACCGTATGACGCGCTTTTGGCTCACGCTCGAACAGGGTGCGCGTTTTGTTCTCGAATGTGGCGAGATTATGCGAGGCGGGGAGGTCTTTGTTCCGAAGATTCCGAGCATGCGCTTGGCCGACTTGGCCGAGGCCGTCGCGCCAGGGTGCAAGACCCGGGTGGTAGGCATCCGCCCCAGCGAGAAGCTTCACGAGATCCTCGTTTCTCGCGACGAGTCGTATCACGCGCGCGAACACGAGACGATGTACGTCATCGAGCCTGTCATGCCGTGGTGGCGAAACGAGACCCCGGAACGGGGAATCCCAATGGAACCCGGGACGAAATTCTCCAGCGACGCGAACCCCGCATGGTTGTCCGCGGACGCGCTTCGCACGATATTGTCCGCCGAATGTCCGGAGGAGTCTCGTCTCTGAGTGGTGCTTACCGCACCACCACGGAAGTCGAACTTGTGTCGTACATGGACGGATCGGGCAGCTTATCCTCGAAAAGTGAAACCCCGTGCTCTTTGCGCAGTTGATCCATGACCTTGGCGTAGAGGATGAGCGGTGTCAGGTCCGGCTTGGATTCCTCCAGCGTCTTCTGCGTCTCGGGGACTTCGTCCACGATCTGCGCCACCAGAAGAGAGTCGGGGATGCGCTCCATGACTCGTTGTCCTTGAGCGTTTAGGCGTCCTCGCTCCCATCCTTTAATGACGACTGGCCCAACGACAGCGCCCGGTTGTGTCTCCGCTGCCTGTTGCCAGAACCCCGCGAACTTGTGATTCTTGGGGTCGTTTTCGAGCGTGGCCTCCAGGATATCGGCCTGAGCGCTTGCGTAGGCCTTTGCCACGTCGTCTACGGACTCGCCCGTATTGAGACGTCCCACGATTGCCGCGGCGGCCGTACTCGCGTCAGGGTTCGCCGAGGGAAGATACACGCCCCGGAACGAGACCTTCTCGTAATGCTTCAGGTCACCTTTTCGAGTCTCATACTCGCGCTGGAATTCTTCGTCCGAGATCTGAATCAAACCGTTCTTCATCGCTTCATCAATGCGGAACATGACGGCTTGTTCATCTTCGAGGGCCTTCAATTCCTCATCGACTCCGAGTTCGCGCTCCTGTTTCATGAAATCGAGATCGCGCTGTGTCAGGTTGTAGTCTTCCGGATTGGTCATCATGCCGTATTGGTCGGGATGTTTGACGAGGTAGATGCGCTCCGCCAATTCGCGCGGCACATGGATCTTGCCCTGCTCTTTCAAGCTATCCGCCAAGCTTCTTTTGAGGCGCGCGTCGATGGAATTCTGAAGCGCTTTGAGCAAATCGCCGCGGGTGCGGATGGTCGGCCGCTCGTCTGGAGACATATCGTGGAGGATCTTGTTCAGATCGCCTCGCGTGATGGGTTTGCCGTCCATGGTGGCAATTCGGATACGTTCTTTGTCGGCGATGTATCCGCATCCTGTCATCCACGCCAAAGCGAGAATGGAAAGCAGGACAACGAGGCGACGGTTACCGGGAGTACTCACTGTCGATCTCCGTTCAAGGGTTGTACTTAACAGGCCCGCTCAGTCTACCATTCGCATTATAACCGAGCAATTCCGTTCGAGGAAGCGCGTATGCGTCTTCTCAATTCCCAAAGGAGGGAGACTTCGCCATGCAAACGAGCAGACCCATCGTACGGCTGCAAACAGCCCGGATGATTGCAGGGGCCTTGCTCATGTCCACAATTGGGTACAGCGCCGTGGGTGTTGGCTTGATTGTGCTGGAACTTATCCCCAAGGAAGGGATTGCCAATATGCCCGCGGAAACGGCCACTATGGTCAATGCCGTGCTGACCGTGACGGGGCTCCTTTCCGTCGCGTCATCCATCCTCCTGAGGAAGGCGTTGGATGGCAATGCGCCTAAGGGCGAGGCGGGCATCCAGGCGCGCTTCAGAAATATGATCGTGGCGATGGCTCTATCCGAGGGCGCCGGAGCAATGGGATTCATTACGGCGCTTATGACAGGCAGCCTCGCCATTCCAATGATACTGTGGGGGGCGGCGATTGGCGGGTGCATCCTGCATTTCCCCACGCAGCGTATTACCGAGGATAGTACCGGGAACACCCGATAGGCGCCGGGCCGGGTTGCGCCGGGTCCCAGGCACAAAGGGGTAGATGAAGACTTCTTTCCGTCACATAATGATCGCGTTCTACGCCGGGGCTATCGTGGTCATCCTTGTTATTTCGACTGTCGCGGTTCTCCTCCGAAGGCAGGAATCGCGTCAGGCAGCCGTTCCTCTTGCACCAAGCGCGCTGTCTTCCGGCGCGTCCGCCGCACTTCGGAGCGCCGTTCCGTCCGGCGCTGTTGCGGCCCTGTTTGCCAAGTCTCCGCAAGCCGCGTTCGATGCCTGGGCAACGTGCTCGAAGCGGCTCTTTGGCGAGGATGAGGCCACGTCGTGGCTCGCCTCGAACTTCGGCGAGGGCGCCCGTCTCGGCGAAGTGCTTGACCGTTACGCGATATCGGCCGACGCGCCCATGGCGATTCTGCTTGACCTCGCGCCGGAAGGGCGGCAGTTTCAAGCCAAGTTTGCCGCCGTGTTCCAATGCCGTGACTCCATGCAATTCATAAGGACTGCGTGGCCTATCGACGCTTCGGCGCCGTCGCCTCCCAGGTTGCTTGCCGAGCGCAATGGGTATTCGCTTGCCCTTCACGGTTCGCTTGCATGTGCGTCGTGGCCAGGCTGGATTGCCGTCTCCGATTCAACCGATTTCGCCTCGGCGGTAGCGGAGTCCTTTGTGAATTCGGGTTTCGTCCTCGAGCAGTCTGCTCTTGATGGAAATACGGCCGTCGCCTTTGCGTATCCGAACAGGGTGCGGGCCACGTGGAAGCCGCTGACGGCATGGCTGCGCGTGGCTTGGCCTTCTTTTGGCCCCCGAATGGCGCACGCTTGCGAGGCGCTGGAGCCGGCCTTGGCGGGGCCTGGCCCCGTGGCTATTCAGATGTCGATTTCCGAGGACGGGTTTGTCGCACGCGCTTCGTGGCTTCAGGAGGACCTTCCCGGTTTGACTGCCATGCTCGAGGAGCCACCGAGAGATTCCGCCGGCATCGCTCACCCCAGCGACGATGCCATTGCCGCGGGGACTGTCTCGTTATCGGGAGCGATAGGCACAGCGTTCAAGAGCCAGCTTCGGCATTTGGCCGAATCCACGCACGACACGGATGCCATCGAAGGAGTTGCACGCCTAGCGGCCGCGATGAAGGATTCATTTGCATTTGAGGTTGGGCCTTCCTACGAGGAGAAGAGCCGAATTCGATTTGCGTGGAGCACGAGCGATGACGATGCAACGGAAGAGGCCCTCGAATTCTTGTTGCCCGCGGTGGAAGGGGCCAATTCGACCATGGGCGATGGGACCGCCGTTCATGCGGCGCGCGTCGTCCATCCCTTGTACTTCGCCGTTGCCGGAGGCAATGCGTTCGTCGCGTCCGATGTGAACGACGTGCGGGACTTCTTCGCTCCGAGAGAGGCGGCCGGCACAAGCGCCAATGGCGCGACTCGTCTGGCTCTGCAGATTCGCGGCGCACATGTGGCGCATTCCCTCGCGCAATCGAACGCGTATCCATCGTTGGACACCCGCACATGGTGGTACACGGTTCTGACCCATTCCGCAACGGCAGAAGTGTCCTGGGACGTCTCAGGCGGTGTGGAATCGCTCTCACTACACTTGGAGTTTTCTATTCCTTCACCGAATTCCGCGGAAGGCGCGGCTGCCCCAGCCGCGGGCGAATGACTCGCCGATTCTGTGCATTTCGTGCGTCGAACGTGCTATTCTTCAACCGCAAGCGCTGTCCGCACAGGGGGTACATTCCGTTCGCAGCGCGACATTACATACGGAGAAGAGGGAATGATCCGATCACGCGTGGTTGGCACGGGGCATTATTTGCCAGAGAAAGTGTTGACCAATTTCGATCTCGAGAAGTTGACCGATACCACGGACGAATGGATTCGCCAGCGCACGGGAATTCTGCAAAGGCACAACATTGCCCCAGGCCAAGGTACATCGGATCTGGGGACACAGGCTGCGCGCCGCGCTCTTGAAGTTGCAGGCATGCAAGCTTCCGACATCGATCTGGTCATTTGTTGTACCACGACGCCCGACTATATTTTCCCGTCTACGGCCTGCATCATGCAGAACGAGCTCGGAATGGCCACGACGCCCTCGTTCGATTTGAACGCGGCATGCTCGGGCTTCATGTACGGATTGGCCACCGCCGACTCCTTCATCCGTTCGGGTATGTACAAGAACATTCTACTTGTCGGTTCCGAGGTGGCCTCCAATCGGATCAGCTACGAAAAGCGAGATACCGCTGTGTTGTTTGGCGATGGCGCGGGGGCGATGGTGCTGCAAGCGTGCGAAGGCGAGCGCGGTGTGTTGACGACGCATCTATGGTCGGACGGTTCGGGCAAGGAAGTCCTTTGGATTCCGGCCGGCGGATCGAAGGCCCCAATCTCGCACGAGAACATCGACACCGACTTGAACACGATCAACATGAAGGGTAAAGAGCTCTTCAAGCGGGCCATCGTGGAGTTCGTCTCGTCCGTTCAGGTTGCCCTTGAGGCGGCGAATGTCGCGATCGACCAGATTGATTTGTTTGTTCCTCATCAAGCGAACCAACGCATCATTATGGTGGTGGGTGAACGTCTGGGACTGCCCCCGGAAAAAGTCTTCAGCAATATCGACAAGGTTGCCAATTGCACCGCAGGCTCGATTCCATTGGCGCTCGATCAGGCCGTCAAGGAAGGCCGGCTGAAGGAGGGCGATCTCGTGTTGCTTGCCTCCTTCGGCGCGGGGTTGACGTGGGCCTCCGCCGTCGTGCGGTGGTAGTCACTCTCGCGGCCGATGGCCGGTTGACAGTACCCAAGGGCAAAGCGCTTGGGCGCGATTGAAGCTGCGTTGCGCCGCATCGGCTTGGCCCAGTTCGCGCGAAACGCACCCGATGCCCACGTGGATGAGCGGGTCCTCCGAATCGAGTCTGAGCGCCTCGACGTAGATCGCCAGTGCGCCCGCGTAGTCGCCCGCAGTTCGTCTTCGATCCGCCTCGTGGCGTACCGTGTGCGCCCGTTTTCGCTGCCGCACCTCTTCCAGGGCCGGTGCGAGCGCCAAGGCAGCGGCCAGTTCATCTTCCGTGCCGCAAGCGTCCCCCTGAATGTCCAAGATGCGCGCGCGATAGAGATGGCCCATGAGCGACCGTGCATCGCGATCGCACGCTGCATCAATTAACGTTCGCGCGTCTTCGATGCGCCCTTGCTTGCACGCAATCGCCGCCAACGCGGTGAGTACGTGGGCGGGCGCGATTCCCCGCGAGACAAGACCTTCCAACACGGTTTGCGCCGCCTCCAAATGCCCTGCGTTGAGGTGAATCGTGGCGAGTGTAGTCGCCGCGCCGAGGTGGTTCGGGTCCAATCGCAATGCACTTGCGGCGGCGGCTGCCGACTCTTCCGTCTCGCCCAGCGCAAACAGTTGCTCCGAGAGGTCGTGCCATGCCTTTGGATCGTCCGGGCGTTTCTCTGCCTTCCGGCGCGCTATCGCCAGATAAAGACGGGCCTTTTCATTCGCGCGCACCGCGTAGCCGTAGTGGTGAATCAGAATCGGCTCGCTTCGTATGCGGCCGCCGAGTTCCAAGACACTCTCAGTGATGTTCTCGTGTACCGGCTCGCGATACTGGTATCCGCGATGGTTCCGGAACAGGCGCAACAAGGGCGCGGCGATGTAGCCCGAAAAGCCCCGGGCCATCGTGTCGCCGGGCGGGGCGGGAGTCCATCGCCATGCGCGCATTTCGTTGGAGTAGTTTGCGAGCGTGACCTCAACGGCATCGGCCCCCGCGCCATCCTGGTCCACCAACGCGCGAATGCGCTGGGCGCCGGCTGCGTCTACGACTTCGTCCGCATCGAGATGCAGAAGCCAATCGCCCGTGGCGATTGCGAGACCTTGATTCCGCGCGGAGGCGAAATCGTTCTGCCACGCGATGGAGATACAATGCGCGCCGAATCGTTTCGCGATGGCCATGGTGTCGTCCGTTGAGCCTGTATCGCCGATCACGATTTCGTCCGCGATGGCCCGCACGCTTTCGAGACAGTCGGCCAGGCAGCGCGATTCGTTCTTCACAATCATGACGACGCTAAGACGCGACATGCGGCTTCGAACCTCCAATGGCCCATTTTGCGCGGACTATACCATACGAGGCATCATGGTGCCGTATCCGAAAGGACGAGGATGACATTCGCAACACAACACAAACGCCCGGTTCGCGTTGCCTTGGTAACGGGCGGCCACCCTTTTGACGTGCCCGCACTGCACGGCTTGTTTCGAAGCCTTCACGATGTGGACTGTTACCCGCAACACCTCGAAGACTTCGCGGCGAACGTTGGCGAGGCGCGCGACAGTTATGACGTGGTTGTTTTCTACCATATGCACAAGGTGACACCCACGGGGGAAGAACCGTGGTTTGCGCAGCCGATTAAGGCGGCTATCGAGTCCTTGGGCAGCAGGCCGCAGGGGATGCTGCTGCTCCATCACGCCATCGTAGCCTATCCCGAGTGGGCGGTGTGGCGCGCGATTAGCGGCGTCGATCCGAGGACGTTTCAGGGGTATCGCCTGGGAGAGACAGTGCCTATTCATGTTGCCGCGCCGGACCATCCCATCGTAAAAGGTCTCGAAGACTGGGTCATGCAGGATGAGACGTACGCGATGAGCGACCCCTTCGATGCGGACGAGATTCTCTTGACCACAAACCATCCCGAAAGCATGAAAGTGCTCGCATGGACCAGAAGGCACCTGAAGTCGCCCGTATGCTGTATTCAGTCCGGCCACGACGAGCAGTCATATACCCATCCCGCCTTTCGCCAACTCATAGGTCAAGCCATCGAATGGCTCGCAACGCAGCGTCTCATTGAAAAGGAAAGCACACCGTAATGCCTAACGAAACCGCTCTCGCCATCGCCTCTCACCCCGACGATATCGAACTCATGATGGGAGGCACCTTCGCCCTGTTGGGGAAGGCCGGCTTGGAACTTCACTACATGAACATCGCCAACGGGTCGATGGGCACGGATTCCGAGACGCGCGAGTCCATTATTGCACGCCGCACCGAAGAGTCACGGGCAGCG
This sequence comes from Candidatus Hydrogenedentales bacterium, assembly GCA_041859475.1. GTDB lineage: Bacteria > Hydrogenedentota > Hydrogenedentia > Hydrogenedentales > SLHB01 > JAIBAQ01. The sequence goes on along the minus strand of JBHEKO010000649.1, from coordinate 14,303 downwards.
GCGGCAATGCTCGGCGCGACGTTCCACGAGCCGTTGGTCGACGACCTTGATGTCTATTATGACCGCACGCTTCCGCGCAAGGTCGGGGCCGTTATTCGCGAGGTCAAGCCCCGCATCATGCTTGTACAGTCCCCGCAAGATTACATGGAGGATCACACGAACGCGTGCCGGCTGTCGGTGTCCGCCGCGTTCTTCAGAGGCATGTTCAATTACGTCACCGACCCGCCGCGAAGCCCGTGGGGAGGCTCGGTGACCATCTATCACGCGCTGCCGTGGGGGCTGCGCGATCCGCTCCGGCGGGCAATCAGCGCCGGGTGCTACGTGAATATCGCCTCCGTGTTGAAGTTGAAACGCGATGCGTTGGCCTGTCACCTGAGCCAGAAGATATGGCTTGACGTAAGCCAGGGACTCGACAGCTATCTAATCGCCATGGATCGCATGGCCGAGCAAGTCGGGCGCATGTCGCGCGTTTTCACGCATGCCGAAGGATGGCGGCGACACTTGCACCTCGGATTCTGCGGAGAGAAGGACGATCCGCTTACCGATGTCTTGGGCGAGCTGGCGCATGTGTGTGCCGAGTACGAAGCCGAACTGGACGGGCCGCTGGGGCAGCAGTCTGCAACTTAGTCGTGGTCGCGGAAATCCGGCTTACGCCAGCAACCCGCCTTCGAGGCGGATGAGTTCCTGCTTCCACTCCAGCCCTGCGGCGAATCCGTACAGCTTACCGTTGGATGCCAAGAAACGGTGGCAGGGGATGAGGATGGCGATCCGGTTTTGGCCCAGGGCGTGACCGACCGCGCGTGCGGCGCTTTTCGGTTTGCCCATCGCTTCCGCGAGACTGCCGTACGTCGAAGTCTGCCCCCAGCAGATTGACCGGGCCGTTTCCCAGACTTCTTGTTGAAAGGGCGTGGCATCCTCGATGTCCAAGAGGATGTCGCCGAACGCCTCGGATTGACCCGAGAAGTAACGTTCGAGTGCCGCATTCAGTGTCCACACCCTGCCGTCGTTCACGGAAGAGTGCAATAGGCTCCTTCGTTCGCGGGGCATATCCTGTCTCGGAAGCTCCAGCCGATATAGTCCGCGCACGGAGAACCAGCCGTAAATAGGGCCCCACGGGTGTTCATAGCAGAAGTTGGTTGGTTCCGGCATGTGCATGTCCTTTGCGCCCGCTCCATGCGGGGCCGCCATAGTACGTGTTCCGGGACACGATTGGAATTGGCGCTATTCTAGGATATAATTCAGTCACTGTCCGGGTACCAGGTTAACTTTTTGGAGGCAAGTCATGTCTATTGGTAGTCGTTTCAAAATCGCATGCATTGGCGCCGGTAACGTGGGCTCGACAGCCGCGCAGTACTGTTTGGACATGGAGTTGGGCGACGTAGTCCTCACGGACGTGGTTGAGGGTATGCCGCAGGGAAAGGCCCTCGACTTGCTCCAGGCTGGGCCTGTCCGCCGTTACAGTTGCCACACGATGGGCACGAACGATTATAAAGACATCGCCGATGTCGAAGTCTGCGTGGTGACCGCCGGTCTGCCGCGCAAGCCAGGCATGACCCGTCTCGACCTCCTCGAAAAGAACGGGCGCATCATCTGCAGCGTCTGCGAGGGAATCAAGAAATACGCGCCCGAGAGCGTTGTCATTATTGTGACCAACCCGCTCGATGTCATGTGTTACCTCGCCCTCAAGAAACTTGAGTTTCCGCCCAATCGCGTGCTGGGCATGGCCGGTGTGCTGGATAGCGCACGCATGCGCGCGTTCGTAGCCAAAGAGCTCGACGTAAGCATGGAGAGCGTCGACACGATGGTGTTGGGTTCGCACGGCGACGATATGGTCCCGTTGCCGGAGTATACGACAGTATCGGGCATTCCCATCACCCAGTTGATGCCCCAGGATCGCGTCGACGCAATCATGGAACGCACGCGCAAGGGCGGCGGAGAGATTGTATCGTTGTTGAAGACCGGCAGTGCGTATTACGCACCCGGCGCCAGCGCCGCCCGCATGTGCGAGACCGTGCTGCGCGACGAGCACCAGATTCTTCCTTGCGCCGCTTACCTTCAAGGCGAGTACGGGTTGACCGATGTCTATGCGGGCGTGCCGTGTAAATTGGGCAAGGACGGCGTTGAAGGCATCATTGAATTGAAGCTAAAGGACGAGCAACTGGCCGCGCTTCACAAGTCCGCCCAGGAAGTTCGCACCGGGATAGACGAGTTGAAGCAGGTCGGCCTACTCTAGGGAGGTTTACCATGCGACAATCCAGTTCAAGTTTGGCCGCTTTCTTCTGCTTTGTTGCTGCGTGTGCATCCGCGGGCGCTCAACAGGCGCAGGCCCCAAAGGCCGTCGAAGACGCGACCGTCACGGGACGAATCGAAGGCTTGTTCTTGCTCAATGAGCATCTGAGCCCATTCAACATCAATACGACTACGTCGAAAGGCGTGGTCACGCTTACTGGCAGCGTTGCCGACGACATTCAAAAGGATCTCGCGGGCGATCTCGCGCGATCTGTCGAGGGAGTCAAGGACGTCGTCAACAACATCACGGTTGTCGGGACTGTCGTTTCGGAGCGTACGCAGCGCTCCTGGCGGGAGAAGGTGGACGATAGCACTCTGACCGCGACGATTCGGACCAGGCTTCTCTACAACAAGGAGCTGAAGGGGATCAAGATTGGCGTGCGCTGCGAAGGCGGCGTCGTCAACTTGTACGGCGTGGTCGGAAACGATCTCGAAAAGCAGCACATCGAGGAGGTTGTCCGCGAAACGAAGGGCGTTACGTCCGTGACGAACGACCTCACCGTCCAACCCAAAGAGAAGACCGACATCGTCACGGATGTGGCGCGTACCGCCTCGGACGAATGGGTCGAAAAACGGGTGCAGGCAGCTCTCTTGGTGAACAAGTACATTAGCGTACGCGATCTCAACGTGAAGGTCATGAATGGCCTTTGCATTCTCACGGGCATCGTGGATTCTCCCAAGCAAAAGGAGTTGGCCGGCAGCTTGGCCATGAGCATTCTCGGCGTGACCAGCGTGCAGAACGACATCACGCTCTACCAGGCCCCGAAATAGTCCCACACCGGTTAACCGAAATAGTCAATTCCCGCGCGATTGCCAGGAACGTTTCGCCGAAGCGTTCCTGGCGTTGCTTTTGGCGGCTACCGTTTGCCTACTTCACGGTAGCGGAAGCAGGTCACGACGTGGTCGTTGACCATGCCCGCGGCCTGCATGAATGCATAGCAGATCGTGGACCCCACGAATTTGAAGCCGCGCTTCTTGAGGTCTTTGCTCATGGCATCGGACTCGGGCGTGTGCGCGGGGATATCCTTCAGCGTTTTCCAAGCGTTAACCTTGGGCTCGCCCCCGACGAATTGCCAAATGTAGGCGTCGAACGACCCGAATTCCTTTTGCACGGCCAGGAAGGCTTTGGCGTTCGATACGGCTGACTCTACCTTTGCCCGGTTTCGCACGATCCGCGCATCGGTAAGGAGGAGTTCAATCCGCTTCGCGTCGAAGCGAGCTACCTTTTGGGGATCGAAGTTGGCAAAGAGTTCCCGATACGCCGGACGCTTTTTTAGGATCGTCAACCAACTGAGTCCCGCCTGCGCACCGTCGAGAATCAGGAATTCGAACAGCAGCCGATCGTCGTGGAGGGGAACGCCCCACTCCTCGTCATGATAGAGGATGTACTCCTCGCCACGAGCCCAATCGCATCGACTGACCATAGAATCCTCCTTGCGGTCACGGTGTCGCCATCCCGATTCGCATCTTTCAGCGTCGCTTCATCGCGTCGCCTCTCTTGTATTGGTAGGGACGTTTCGCCGAAACGTCCGGGGAACTCCAACGCCCACGCCGTTCTACCTACAACTTGCTCAGCAGTTCCTGCAACGCCGTGGTCATCTCGGCTGCGTAGCCTTTGGAATCGAGAACGTGGATCGTAGGAGCACTCGCCGGCCCGCTTTCCACGAGCGAGGTTCTTCCGTCGGCTTCGATGGTGAACGATGCAGGGGCAAAATCGTAGGTCTTCCCCTTGCGTCCAGCAGCGTGCAGGAATGCTGCTGTGCACCACATGTTCCGGTCCTGGGGCCACCACTGGGCCTTCGCTTGATCGGTGACAGGCGCGGACAGGGCCGCGAGTGGATCGCTACCGGATACGGGTGTCTTTTCAAGGGCATAGATGAAGAATTGCTGCAACGCGGGCCGCACTTTGTCCAGGACTTCGTTTTGGCGGAACACCCAATAGGATTGCCACGATTCCGGGCCGAAACATGGAACCCAATACAGCGGCAGTCCGCTTTCCATGATGCGCCGATAGGCCTTAACGTCGAGCGTTACGTTCCACTCGATCTCTTTGCCGCCCGAATTCCCCGCGTTCACATAAATGCGCGACACCTTCTGTTTGAACAGGTCCGGCTCCCGGTTGTAGGCCGCAGCGACATCCCGCAGACTGCCCGCCGCGAAGACTGTTACCGCCTTGTCGGAATCGCGCAGGGCTTTCAGGATCAAGTTGATCCCTTCCTGAGCCATGGCGGGCTGCGAGGCTCCAGTGTCCTCCAGACTTGCGAGGTTTGCCGGCAGTCCGACGGCATACGGCACGTGTTTGCCGGTCAGCTCCGCCATTTGCTTTAAGGGGGGAATGCCGGGCCGGTCTTTTCCGCGATCGCCGCAGTCGATGACGATAGCGCGAATGTCGAACTCGGGAATGGCGAAGAGTGTGGCCAGGTCGTAATGGTCGTCCGGGTCGTCATGGGGATGATAGAGATCGGTTGTGTAGATGATTGGGACGGTCCCTGCCGAGGCATTATCCGCCGCGCCGAATGTCGAAAGCATGAAACAAATGCAGGAACCGAATGTGAGCATTGCCGTTTCCATCCTCGCACTGGTACGCCAAGTGGGCCGAACTGAGAACCGCGCCGGTTATTTCTGCGTCTTCCCGGCAAGAAAACGGCTGGCGTCCCATCAACCTGATCCGGGTGCTCTCAGGTCCCTCACAGGTCTATGGGGCGCCAGCCCAGGACGCTATACTACACGCCCTCGCCGCTTTGTCCGGAGGGTTTCTCCGGCTTAGCCCGTGTTGCTGACTTGTCGGATGGCGGCATTCCTTGGCCTTCCTGGCCAGATTTTGCTCCCGCCGCCGGGTCCTGCACAAGTTTTATCAACGACTCAGGCAGCTCGATGCCGCCGATGTCGCGCATGACTTGAAGCATGGGGGGAAGGGTGCGCGCCATGCCCTGAATGAAATTGCCGGTCGCGCTGGAACCGTTCGCCCCGCCATTTTCCCACACGACCACCTTGTCGAACTTGATGTTCGCGATGGCTTGTGCCGACGTCTTGGCCAGTGTGTCGAGGTGTTCGAGAAGCAGGATTTGGAAGGCCTCGTTGGCCCCGCCGCACGCGTCGATGATTCGCTTCAAGCCCTCGCCTTTCTTGGCCAGAATCTCCAATTGGCCGCGGGCTTCCGCGTCGAGCCGCGCGAAGATCGCCGCCGCTTCGCCTTCCGCCTCGATCACGCGCTTTTCGGCGGACGCCTCGGCTTCGACGATAATCTGAGCTTTCTGGGCCTTCGCGGGCGCCTCCAGTTGGGCGCGCCGTTCGGCCTCAATGCGTTCGGCCTCCGCCAACGCGGCGCGCGCCATGGCCCGATTCTGCGCTTCCAGCACCGCCGCCTCGGCCTCGCGCTGCTTCGTTTCACCGATCTGATACGCCTCGGATTTGCGAACCTGCAACTCTGCGTTGGATGCCGCGACTTTGGCCTGCGCCGTATTCTCGCCCTGAATGGCCGTCGCGTTGGCGTCGGCGATCGCGATGCGCTTCGCGCGGTCTGCGTCCTTTTCGCCCTTGATGGCCGTCGCATCGGCATCGGCAACCGAGATGCGCTTGTCCCGGTCCGCGTTCTTGACTTCCATCTCTTGCTCGAATGCCGCGCGCTGTTCGCCCACGGACTGCAACTTGCCCAACTCGGCTACCCGCACGGCCTGCTCTTGCTGCGCGGTGCGGATACCGATGTTCCGCTGCTTGGCCGCGTCGGCCACCTGGACTTGCTTGTCGCGCTCGGCCTCGGCCACACGAACCTCGCCTAGCTTCTCCTGCTCGGCCACGTCGCCGCGCGCCTGCTGAATCGCCTGCGACGCTGCCTTTTGGCCGATAGCTTCGATGTAGCCCGACTCGTCCGTGATGTCCGTGATGTTCACGTTGATCAGCACGAGGCCGATCTTCTTCAATTCGGGTTCCAGCGAACTCTGGATGGCATGCAAGAATTTCTCGCGGTCGCGATTGATTTCCTCGATGCTCATTGACGCGATCACTTGCCGCAACTGACCAAAGATGATGTCCTCGGCCTGCTTCTTCACGTGCGGTAGATCGAGACCAAGCAAGCGAATCGCGGCATTCGTCATCAACTCCGGGTGGGTGCCGATCGCCACGGTGAACACGCTCGGCACGTTGACGCGAATGTTCTCGATGGACAGCGCGTCTTTCAACGGCACTTCAATTTGTATGGGCTCCAGGCTCAGAAACGCGTGGTCCTGAATCAGCGGCCACACGAATGCTGCGCCGCCATGGATGCATCGCGCGGTGTTGCCTTTGCCCACCTTACCGTAAATCACCATGATGCGGTTGCTGGGGCACCGCTTGAATCGCCTAATGAGCAGTAAGAAGAAACTGCATGCAATTGTCACTGTGAGAACGGCTGCGGCAAGCACGACTATGGCCGTACTTCCCGATGGCAACAAACTAGGCATCTCTACTCCCTTCCATCGTGCTGACGGATTCTACCTCCAGCGTCTCGGGTCCCACCATATCCACGACCACCACCGATGTACCTTGCGAAAGCGCATCTTTGGCGGTTAGCGCATCGTATTCCATGGTGCGATTCTGAACCGTTAGCAACACCTTCCCAAGTCCCGACTTTCGCTCGGGAATCTGCAGGTAAACAGTACCCGTCGCGCCCAATACCTGGTCCCAGCGCACGTTACCTTCGGAACTCAAGCTGTTCAGCAGTCGCATGATCCATGCGACCAAGACCATTGCCGCTGTGCCCGCAGCCAATGCCGCCATCAACGCTACAGGAGCTGGATACGAGGAACTGCCCGCGCCTAAGCCACCGATTCCGAAAAAGGCGACGGCCGCGGACAGGGCGCGGAGACTCAACATGCCGAAGAACATGGAGGCGTTGGCGTCGTGGTCGCCGGCATGAATGTCATGCGCGACATCGTGGCCGACATCGCCGCCGTCGTGGCCGATGCCCACCAGCGTGAACACGAACTGGATAATCACGACTATGCCGCCAACCACGGCACACAACAGGTAGAACGTCATCATTGCGGGAACTCCCCACGCATAGTTTGCGCCAACACCGCACCTGCGAAACGCGCGTCCGTAGCCCCAATACCCCGTATCATAGTAGGGTTAGGGAAGCAACGCAACTGCCCCGTCCCTACTCCTCCGAGCGGTTGGACGCGAAGCGCGAAAAAAAGGTTTACTCGCAGTGGAAACCCAGGGAATTCGAGGGTTTTCCTTTCTTCCCCCTTTCTGCAAGAATAGGGGGTGTGGCGGGTTCGCAACGGGAGGGTCCCTTTCATGAAATCCATGTCCAGGCGAGACTTCATGTCACAGACGATGCTGGCCGGAGGCGCCTTGCCCATCATAGGGGGGGTGACGGAAATGCACCTTGGGGCGAAAAAGAAGGTGTCGGCCAACGAGAAGGTTACCGTTGGCCTCATCGGCTCGGGCGGCATGGGACGCGGCGATCTCGCGACGTTTCTTCGCAACCCCGAGATCGAATGCCCCATCATCTGCGACGTCGATGACGAGATGCTGGCCAAGGAGGTGAAGGTCGTCACCGACATGCGCGGAAAGGCTCCCAAGACCGTCAAGGATTTCCGGAAAGTCGTAGACCGAAAGGACATCGACGTTTTGCTTGTAGCCACCCCCGATCATTGGCACGCGCTGCCGACGATCTACGGATGCGAGGCAGGCAAGGATGTCTATGTCGAGAAACCCCTCGGCAAGTTTGTCAACGAAGGCCGTGTGATGCTCGAGACCATGAAGCGTACCAACCGCATCGTCCAGATGGGCACGCAGTGGCACAGCGGCGTGCATTGGCGCGAGGCCGTCGAATGCGTCCAATCCGGCCGCATCGGAAAGATCCGGCAAGTGCGTGCCTGGGCTTATCTGGACTGGCTCGGAGGAGTGGGCAATCCTCCCGACGGCGCGCCCCCCGCTGGGGTCGATTACGACATGTGGCTGGGCCCAGCCCCGGACCGCCCGTTCAACCCCAATCGGTTTCATTTCAACTTTCGGTGGTATTGGGACTACGCCGGCGGCCTTATGACGGACTGGGCCGTGCACCTGATCAACATTGTACTTTGGGCCATGGGGACTGAATCGCCCACCCGCGTGACGTCATATGGCGGGAAGCGCGTGGTCGACGACAACAGCGAAACGCCCGACACCCAGATCGCCGTCTACGAGTTTCCGTCGTACGTCTTTGTGTGGGAGCACCAGATGCAGGGCGGCGTCGGCATCAACGGGCATCCGCATGGGATCTGCTTCAGCGGCTCGAAGGGAACAGTCATCGTCGGTGAGTATGGCTGGGAGTTGCTGCCCGAGCCGAAACTCAGCGACTTGAAGCCCGAGAATCACGGCAACAGCGAGGACGCGCGCCCCGCGCACGTGCGCAATTTCCTCGATTGCGTCAAATCGCGCGAACAGCCCATCGAGAACCTCGAAGTCGCCCATTTCGTGTCTACCGTCGCGCACTTGGGCAATCTCGCGCTGCGCACGCAATCGGAGATCAAATGGGACGCTGCCAAGGAATGCGTCATCGGCAACGATGCAGCCAACCAACTCATTAATCAGGAGTACCGCAAACCGTGGAAGCTGGGGTGACCCGATCGGGCCGGGGGCCACGGGTCACTTAAGGGCGATGAGCAATTCGCGATCCGTTTCCAGGAGCGTACGTCCGCGGGCACGCCAAGTGCCCGCGGCATTTTTGTTTTCGAACAGCAGGTAGCCAATCTTAAGCGCGCGCGCTTCGTCCGCGAATGCCGGCGCTTCGACGTTGGGAGCCGTGGGTTGCGGATGGGGGGCCGGAGCGCCTGCGTATACGCCCGGATACTCTTGCGCGCGACGTTGCAGGGCGCTTATATCCATGCGGTCCCAATACGCGATGTTCACGCATGGGATATCCAACTCGACCTGATACGTTTGAAGCACGTGGCGGTAGTCGCCGTCCGGCACGACAAGGCAATAGCGATCCGGGCGCAATTCGGCGCGGACCTCGGGCGTGATAGGCAACTTCATGATTGGAGTGACGTTGAGTAGAACGGGATAGATCTCCGACGCGGCGAATACAAGAATCCCCCCGATTACGACGGCCTTCTTCGGGATTCGGACCGCGCCAAGGAGCCACGCCGGCTTCTTTGGGACCCATTCTTTGTACAGGAAATCGAGGCCGACTGCAGACAGTATCAGCAAGAAGTACAACGCAAAGGGGATGAATCGCTCGAAGAAGCGAAACCCTTTCCCTGTGGGGAGTGCGCGCAGCACCGCACTTGGGATGTGAAACGGATCGATGACAAGCACGATTACGCCAATGAACAATGCGACGATGGGCCACAAGACTCGCGACCGGCGTTTCCACAGGGCGAATCCCCCAATGAGCGCAAGATAGACATACGAATGCGGGATGACCGTTGCCGTGCGATTGGGCAAACCAATATACGACCAGAAGCTGAGCTTTGCCGAAGGGATGAGATCCAGGAGCGTGGGACCCTGCATAAGTGGGAGCGCCACGGTCTGGCCTTTTCTAGCGAATAGAAATAGAGACAGCGACACCGCTCCCAGCGCCGAGGGCAGAAAGAACCAAACGCGCTTGGCGATGGCGTGGTCGCGTAGGAAGGCGCGTTGAATCTCGAATACGGCGACGGTCATCGCCACAACAATCCCCAGCATGAAGAACTCAATCAAGGAACTCCAGAACGTCGCCCACACGAACACTGCCCACAGCGCGCTGTTCTTGGCCGTAAACTCGTTCTTCGCGTAGGCGGCCAGGACCGCCCCCAGCGCCACGCCCCAGAAACACGAGCCGATCATGTTGTAATGGCCACCGGCCTTCCATATAAACCATGGACAGAACCCAAACAGCGCCCCCGCGACAAACGCGCTGAAGAACGAGAGATTCAAGAGCCTCCTCAGCATGCAGAAGTAGGCAAACGCCCCGAGTGCGATCATCGAAAGGACCATGACGTTGTTGCCGACGATCGCCCCATAGATTCTTCCGACGGGATACGTGAGGAGAATGGGCAGATAGGGCAAACCGAACAGCGCGAGATTCTCGCCGTCCGGCGGGAAGATCCAGTCGCACGCTACCAAGCTGTGCCCCATGGATAGGGCTTTCTGAACCCACCAGTACATCCATACGAACGCAAACCCATCGTCACGGCCCACTCCGGTGAACTGGTCGTTGGAAATGATATGGGTGCTGAGCTTTGGCAGCAGTGGGTGGAACACGCAGACCGCGACGAGCGCGTAGCCGAATAAGGCTTGCAGCGCCCATCGCGGACTGCGTTTCTCAATTTCCTCTCCACGAGACTCGTGCACGGAGTTCCCTCTTGAATCAGTTTCCGGAGAACCAATCGGATCCGATGCGCGCCACGTGGAGTCCGTCGCGCATGTGGTACACCACCAGCGCGACATCGTCGACGAAGGTCAAGCCGGGGTAACCGTAGTCGTCGTCCGGGTCGTTTCCGATTGCGCGTTCATTGGTCCACGTCGCCCCTTCATCTTTGGACAGAATCGAGGTCATGGGGGTGCGCCGCCCCTTGGTTCCGCTCGTGCAGCGCAGGAGCACCAAGTCTCCCGTCTTCGGAATGTGCTTGATGTTGAGCGCGGAACTGTTCGGGGCCAAGGTCAAGGCCTCGACCTTCTCGCCCTCGGACCAACTTTCGCCTTTGTCGGTGGAGTAGCTGCGGGCCACAAAGCCGTTGTACGTGCGCATCAACATCATGATGCGCCCATCCTTCAGCTCGACCACGTGCGGTTCCTGCGTTTCGATGGGCTGCATGTTCACCATGTTCGTGCTCTCATGCCAACTGTAGCCGTTGTCGTCGGAATACACGGTTAGGCTGACATAGCCGCTGTGGTCGCCGCGCGTATGATCCAGGTGAAACTCCGCCGGCGCGAGGATGCGTCCCGACGACAATTGGATGAACTTGTCGTTGTGGACGATGGTGTAGCCGGGGTGCGCCGTCACAATGAGCTGGTCTCCCCATGTCTTGCCGTCGTCCGCGGAACGGCGATAGTAGTTGCCGCCAAACAGATTCGGCATCTCCGCCCCCGACCCGTAGATGTAGGAGAGGAAGATCTGCCCGTTTTGAAGGCGCAGAAGACTGGGGTGGCAATAGTAGTCCTGGCCCGCCGGTTGCGGGTCGGGCGCAAGAACAAACTCCTCGCCCCACGTCTTGCCTTTGTCCTCCGAGTACTTCCCGGCAATTGCGCCGTCGCCGCTGCCGGTCGGCAGCATGCGCGTGTAGGCGAGCAGCAAGCGTCCGTCGTTCAACGCGACAATTGTTCCCGGCATACCGCGGTATCCGTACTCGCCCTTCGGTAGTTGAACCACGTGGACATCTTCGAACAGCGGAGACTCCGCTGCCTGGGCATTGGCAACGAATGGAAAGACGGTGGCGAATGCCGCTATCGCGAGAAGTGCAAACTTGAACATGTCATCCCCCTTGATGAGCGCCGCTCACCGTTTCGGTATTTCTACTTGCCGGCCTTCCGTGTGCGCCACATACGCATACTGCATCAATTCCGTCAACTGTGTGCCTGCTTCCGTATCGAATGGAATCGGCGCGTTGCGCAGAATGCCATCTACCCAGATCTGCGTGGTCCCCGCCAAGGCCTCGGGGAGCGATTCGGGCGTGACCCAGTTCTGCCCGTCGAGCTTGTTCGAGCGAATCTTGACCGCCTTCTCGTCGATGCCGCCTACGAGCAGACTGCCTTCCGTTCCCGACAACTCCAGACTGAAGGGACTGTGCGTCGAGACGAAACTCGTTTCCGCGACGCCAATTACCTTGTTCTCGAATTCAATCACAGACACGGCGTTGTCCTCGACTTCGTGCCCAGTCATGTAATTGAAAGTGGATGTGATTCGCTTGGGCTGTCCGCCGAAATACCGCGCGAGATACATTGGATGTGCGCCCAGGTCCATCATTGCTCCGCCGCCGCACTGCGTGGGGTCCCAGAAGTGTTTCGGGAGCCAGCCGCCGCTACCCCCGTTGTGGGCGACGCGTACGCGCACAAACGTCAGTTGCCCCAGCAGACCGTCTTCAACCGCCTTGTGCGCGTACAGCACTTCCGGGCGCGTGCGGAACGGGAATGAAATGCAGAATTTCACGCCGGCCTTTGTCACGGCATCGCTGATTTGCTTGCACTCGTCCACCGTCAATGCCAGGACTTTCTCCGTGAAGATATGCTTGCCCGCATTTGCGGCGGCCACCATTATCTCCGCGTGGCGGTTCGTCGGGGCATCGCACGCGACCGCGTCGACATCGTCGCGCTTCAGCACCTTCGCAAGATCCGGCTCGAACTCCACGCCCAGCGAATCCGCCCACCCTTTGCCTCGCTCGGGGATTTCATCCCACACCACCGTAAGCTTCACATCGGGCATCTTTCGCAGCGATTCGGCATAGCCCTTCGCGTGGACGTGCCACTGACTCAACATCGCGACTCGCAACATCGCCGATTCCCCTTTCTTTTCCTGCGCGGCGGCGGACATCGCCGCCAGCGCTGCCGCGGACCCCCCTGCCCAAAGAAACTGACGTCGGTTCATTGGTTGTTCCTTTTTATGTGTGTGTACGGCTCACTACCTTGTGCAATCGGTTCGTGCTCACTCGAAAGAATCTACCCGAGCGAGTCCGATTTTCAAAAATTGCATGTCTGGATGAGGCGTATCGGAAACGCCTGACCTCCGCCGGCGTTCGCGGGGCGATTCTCTTCCCGGAGGTATGAAATCGACAATAAGCGAAAGATGGTCGGAACCGAAGAGCGACGTCTTTCGGACGTCCTTCACCGCAAGCGGAATCTGGAACAGGCACTGATCGATGGGGATCATGAATGGCCCCAATCCGGCAGGCCACGTCGGCAGAATGCCAAAGCCCTTTCGTGCGTCCTTCAAGCCGGAATGTCTCAGCAGCGCCCGGAAATGAGGAGACCACATGGTGGTGTTCAGATCGCCCATTACAATATGGAGTCCCCCCTTCTCTTCTGCAATTCGAGCAATCATCTCCAGTTGCTTGTTGCGGAGGGCGGCGTTTGCCGCATTCACAGGCGGCAACGTGTGAACAACCAACACGTCTATCATGCGGCTGCTCAATGCCAACCGTGCGTAGAGAGCGGGAACGCCGAGCAGATCGATCTTTTCAACGCGGCGCATCGGTCCCCGGCTAAGAATCCCTATGCCAAAGTTGTCCGATTGCGGGTAAAGCAGTTTGTAGGGATATGTTTCGGCCAGCTCATCAAGTGCTTGGACCCATTTGTCGTTGATCTCGAGCAGCGCAACAACGTCCGGGCTTTCTTTGCGAACGAGATCGATGAACTCGTCGAAATTCTTGTTGGAAGTGAGCACGTTGGAGACCATTACCCGTATCGGGGCGCCGTTGTTCTGCGTGACCTCTCGCGGAAGATAACTGGAGATAATTGCAGCACCCGACAATACGAGTGCGCACGCGGCGACGACGGCGACGCGCTTATCGTCCAACGCTATCAGGATTGCGAATGAGGCCCATGCCCCGGCTGCGTAGAAGGGGACGAAGTGGGACCCAAGTTCGAGGAGATAGTGAACCCCGCTCACCCATGGCATCAGACTACCGATGAATGCCACTACGGAGACCAATCGACACCAACGCAAGAGAATAGGCCGGCCCTTTTCGGCAAGTATCGGGAGGCTTATCTTCATCGTTCGTTTCGAAACACGAACAAGAGCGGCCGCTTGTCGTCCGCGTCGTCAGTTCTCGCGTCCTGGTTGTTGTCGAGGATGACGTAAACACGGTCGCCATGGAAGGCGAGGCCTTCTGCCATGCCAAAACGCCTATCGGTGTAGCGCAAATCCTTGCGGTTCACCGTATCGCGAATCGAACGCCAGGGCCGGACGCTCACAACGCCATCCTTGGTTTCAACAATCGACACGATCTCCGCGTTTCTCTCGAGTGCGTAGAGCACGCCGTCGCGGTAACACAAGTCCGTGAAGTCGGGCACGCGAATTCCATGCGGGGGGATCGTCGCCGTCTTCACGACAATCGCCCGCACGACCGGCG
>JBHEKO010000277.1:0-4256 GCA_041859475.1 Candidatus Hydrogenedentales bacterium | reverse complement strand
ACTTACCGGGCGGGAATTGGCCGAGCGCCTGCGGGCCGCACGCAACGATCTTCCCATCGTCATCATGACGGGATTCAGCGAGACGATTACGCCCGAATCGGCGGCGCAGATGAGCGTGTCGGGATTTCTCTACAAGCCGCTCGATTCGGAGGAGCTTGCGGCGGCGGTGCGCGAGGCGCTGGATTCGGACAAGGCCGCTCGGAAAACGAGGTAGGTCCATGTCTCCGGCCCGACGAATGCAGCAAACAGTATAACTATATAGATATATCACGCAAGCGAGTTGACAAGGCGTCCTCGCATGGGGCATATTCTGCCGAAACCCAACAATCCAATGGTGGTGAGCCATGTCCATGAACGGAGACCTCGATTCCGTAGCCTCGTGCAAGCCCGAATCCCAGGATGCGAAGGACGTCCGCCTTCACGACTTCCGCAATCGCGTGTTCATGACGAGCGAGATGGTGGCGTGGGCGGTCGTCGATCCCGAAGGCTGTTTCCTGGACTGCAACGACGCTTATGGAAAGATTCTCGGATACTGCAAGGATGAGTTGTCTCGACTGAAGAACTTCGACGTGACGCACCCGGACGACCTTGCGCTTACGCAGGGGTACATGGATGCGCTTTTGAAGGGGGCCTGCGAAAGTCACCGTGCGGAGAAGCGTTATGTGCGCAAGGACGGGGACATTTGCTGGTGCGACGTGACCGTGTTTGCGTTGCGAGATGACGGAAGTCACGCGTCCGCGGTGGTGGCGCTCATCTTGGACATATCCGAGCGCAAGCGTATCGAATCGGAGCGGGCGCGGCTCGAAGCGGCGGTAAACGCGGCGGCCGAGGTGTTTGTGGTGACCGATAGAGACGGGAACATTGAGTACGTGAATCCCGCGTTTTCCAAGATAACGGGGTATGCGTTGGAGGAGGTCCTGGGAAAGACGCCGCGCATCCTGAAGAGCGGGCGTCACAACGAGGCGTTCTACAGTGATTTGTGGAGTGTTATCAAGGGCGGGAACGTTTGGTCGGGGCTCATCACCAACAAGCGCAAGAACGGAAAGTGCTATGAAGAGGAATTGACCATTGCGCCGGTCTTGGACGAGGCGGGGGAGATTCGGAATTTCGTCGCGGTGCAGCGCGACGTGACGGAGCAACTCCGCCTTGAGCAGAGCTTGCGCCAGGCGCAGAAGATGGAGGCCATTGGCACGCTTGCGGGCGGGATTGCGCATGACTTCAACAACATTCTCGCGGCGATTCTTGGATATACGGAGTTGGTCGAGGACAGTCTGGATGACCGAAGGCGCGTGCTGGAAGACTTGGGCCACGTGCGCCAAGCGGTGATTCGGGCGCGGGAACTTGTGCAGCAGATACTCACGTTTAGCCGGAAGCGAGAGCAGGAGCGTAGACCGGTTCGCGTAGATCTCTTGGTGCGAGAAACGTCGAAGCTCATACGTTCGACGGTAACGACGAGCGTGGAGATCAAGACCGCGATCTGCAAGACCAACCGATGCGTACTGGGGGACCCGACGGAGCTTCATCAGGTTCTGATGAACTTGTGCACAAACGCGTATCAGGCGATCGGCGAACAAGCGGGTTTGCTGACGATCGAACTGCAGGAATGTGTTGTTGGCGATGGAGGACAGGATTTCGGAGGAGAATTGCCGGCAGGACCTTGCCTGAAGGTTTGCATATCGGACACGGGATGCGGGATTTCGCCGGACATACTCGATCGCATTTTCGATCCGTTTTTCACGACGAAGCGGCAGGGGCAGGGGACTGGTCTTGGCCTTTCGACGGTCCACGGGATCGTGAAGTCGCATGGCGGGGCAATTCAGGTGGCAAGCGTGCCGGGGCGCGGCAGTACGTTTACGGTATACCTTCCGTGCGTCGTGGATGCCCCGGCCGATGTAGTGGAAGAAGCGACTCCGATTCCCGGGGGCAACGAACGGATTCTGATTATTGACGACGAAGCGCAAGTAGCGCGGATATGCGGGGACATCCTACGGCGGCTAGGCTACGACATCGTGGAAATGACGGATAGCCCCGAGGCGATTCGTGTGTTTTCGCGCAATCCGCGGCTGTTTGACTTGATCATTTCCGATCAGCAAATGCCGGGGCTTACGGGAAAGGAACTGTTCCGTCAAGTACGTTCGCTTCGGCCGGACCTTCCGATGATCATCATGACCGGATATAGCGAGATGCTGACGCCCGAGGTGGCGCGGCAAATGGGGGTGTCGGCGTTTTTGTACAAGCCGATTGAGAAGAGGCATCTGGCGCGACAGGTTCGAGCGGTCCTGGATACGGCGAAAGTGGAACGCGAGCGGGAATCGTGAGGAGAAGGGACGCACGCGGACGGGCTTGGTATGTGTTGTTGCGCACTCAGAGGAAGCTGAATGTCCAGCGAATCTCCAGGTTTTCGTTGCGGTACATCTCGGGGACGCTGAACGGGAACGGGGGAAAAGGTCCTGAGCGTTCGATAGCTTCCTTGCACAAGGCGGCGTAGGTCGCGGACTGGCCGGATTCCACAATCTCCACGGAGAGGACGCGCCCATCGGGAGCGATTGCGCAGTCCATGACCGCTTTCGTCTCCGTGGTGCCGGAGTAGCGGACGTGCATCAGCCCCTTCCAGTGCTTTTCGACGCGGTCGCGCACGAGCTTCAAGTAGGGCGCGATCTCACTTTCCATCGCTTCGAAACTCAAGAAGCCTTTGCTCTTTACACCTCCATCGACCCTGGCTTGCGTTTTGCCGGGGGGCAAATTCGGCAAGGTCGGTTCCGGTGCCTTGGCGAGCTTTATGGTCTCGCCCGCCGCTTCCGTTGGGGGTGAGGCACCTTCGGG
The DNA here is from genome assembly GCA_041859475.1 of Candidatus Hydrogenedentales bacterium. Classification (GTDB taxonomy): domain Bacteria; phylum Hydrogenedentota; class Hydrogenedentia; order Hydrogenedentales; family SLHB01; genus JAIBAQ01. The sequence continues at coordinate 1,433 of JBHEKO010000277.1, read as the reverse complement.
TTTGGGGCCCGGGTCCAGCGTTGCCGCAGCGCCCGTGGCCGGAAGTGGCTGCGCGGCGGGCGCGGGCGCGGCGTTTGTCTCGGGCGCCGGAGCGGCGGACTGCGCGGTTTCGACCGGGGGTGGGGCCGCTTGGGGCGGCGGGGCTTCCGGCTTGGGGGCCTGCTCGGGGATTCGAAGTTCGTCCGATTCGCCCACGGTGTTTGTCTGGGGCGCGATTCCTTCGCCTTGCGTGTTCGACATGTCGCGGGCCTTGGAGTCTTCCACGGCGATCAGATCGGTCTTGGGATCGACAGGGGCATCGGCCGGAGCCACGGTGTCGATCAATTGCATCGGGGGCGGTTCGGGCGGCGCGGGGGGCTGGGGCGCTTGCGTTGGCTCGGACGCAGGACGCAGGTCCACCATGAAGGGGAGTCCGCCGGGAGCGGAGGCGAGTACGCGCGGCGTTCGGGGCATGGCGAGCAGGATCAGTGCCACAACGAGATGAATTGCGGCGGCCGCAGTCAGGGAGCGCACCATGCGCTCGCGATAGGCCGGATAGCCGACAAACACGCGGGGCCAGTTGATGTAGCGCAGCGCTTTGCGGGGATTCCTCAAGGACAAGACCCAGCGAGCGATTCGGGTTATGTGGTGACGAGCGATCCTCATCTCGACGACTTCGGGCTTCTTCCTGTCTTCCGTCTTCGGGGCAACTCCATACGCGAGTGCGCGGCGCGGGCTGCTCCGACCCAAGGTGGGAATTGTAGCAGAACGCAGCGAAGGGGGGAGAGACGGGTGGCACAGATGGACTGATTGCCTCGCGGGGGAAAGGGTGAGATGAGGTGGGCGGCTGAGGTAGATTGGGTGCGAAGAGGCGCTTTGCGGCGAAAGCGCCCTACCTTTGGAAAGCGCCCTACCTTTGGGAAGCGCCGGGCTTGGAGGGGATTATGAGCGAGGCCAGGTGTGTCGCGGTGCTATTGGGAATGGCCGCATCGTGCTTTCTTGGAGTAACGGCGACTGGGGATGATGCGACGAGATGGTCATGCGACGTCTTTGTGGGCGGGCAGGATGGGTACCACACGTATCGGATTCCCGTGATGGCCGTGACGAAGGCGGGCACGTTGCTTGCCTTCTGCGAGGGGAGGAAGACGAGCGCTTCCGATAGTGGCGACATCGATCTGTTGTTGAAGCGCAGTCTGGACCAAGGACGGACTTGGTCGCCAAGCGCGTTGGTCTATGAAGAGGGCGGCGAGGCGGAGATCACCCTAGGCAATCCCTGTCCCGTCGTGGACCAACGCGATGGAACCGTTTGGCTGGCGTTCACGCGAAACAACGAGCAGGCATTCGTGATGCGCAGTGCGGACGACGGGGCGAGTTGGAGCGCGCCCGTGGAGATCTCGGAGGCATTGAAGCAGGTTGCGTTTCCGTGGACGCGCGTGGGTACGGGGCCGGTCAAC
>JBHEKO010000227.1:0-3110 GCA_041859475.1 Candidatus Hydrogenedentales bacterium | reverse complement strand
ATCGATCACAATTTCGATGCGAATATGTGGGAACCAAAGACCACGGAGCGCATGGAAGTTGTCGAGAGCGGTCCCGTGCGCGCGGTCGTGCGGGTCGTGCGTAAGACCGAGAAGAGCACGTTCACGCAAGACGTGACCATGTATGCAGGTTCGCCGCGCATCGATTTCGTGACGCGCGTGGACTGGCACGAGAAACGTACCCTCCTGAAAGTGGCTTTCCCCGTGGACGTTCGCGCCCAGCGCGCGACGTTCGAGATCCAATACGCGGCCATCGAGCGCAACACGCACAACAATTGGCCACAAGACCGCGCGCGCTTCGAGGTGCCCGCGTACCGTTGGGCGGACCTTTCCGAAGGCGACTTTGGCGTCACGCTGTTGAACGACTGCAAGTACGGGTATGACGTAAAGGGCAACGTGCTGCGCTTGTCGCTGCTGCGTTCATCGGTCGACCCGGACCCGCACGCCGACGAGGGCTACCATGAGTTCACCTATTCGCTCTATTCGCACGCGTGGGGATGGCGAAACGGCGCGGTGCGCCAGGGCTACGAACTCAACGTGCCGTTGCTCGCTGTGCAAGCGCCCAAGTCAAAGGGACCCTTGTCGTCCGTGGACGCCTTCGCGAGCATCGACGTGGAGAACGTGATCATCGACGCGGTGAAGAAACACGAAGACTCCGACGCGATCATTGTGCGCCTGTACGAAGCGCACGGCCAGCGCGGCGACGTCACCTTGACATTCGGGCGCCGTCCCAAGAAGGTGACGGAATGCGACCTCATGGAAGAGAACGATGTGACCATGAAGCCTAGCGGAAACAATGTGCGGTTCTTCATCAAGCCCTTCGAGATTCGGACGTTCAAGGTCGTGTTTGGTTAGGGCACTGGAAAAGGGACCAAGCGCCCCGAACGGCCAATGCGGCCATATGTCCCTTAGGACCCATGCGTCGCATAGGTCCTATGGGAGAATCTCGATCTGCCCCGAGGTCAGCCAACCGGACGTAGGATTATCACGTCGCCGGGCTGCGTTTCCGCGCGCGTAGTTCCCGTCTCGTCGACCGCTACCTCATTCCACGAGGCCCCGCCGTCGCGGCTGACTTCACCCTTGGGCCACGGCGGCAGCACGCGCAACACGCCACCTGCCGTGCTCTCGATACGTACCGACACGACCTGATCGCCCCGCTGTTCCGCCGAAACCAGAAAGCCCCCTTCCGTCCGTAGCCTCGCAAACGCCGCGTTGGTCCCTTTGGGCCACGCGGGAAACAGGCGTATAGTTCCTCCAACGCTTTGGAGCAACAACTCCGAAACCGGCAGGGCCGCACCGAACATCTCGGTGTAGTGGCCGAAATCGTTGAACTTGTGTCCGCTCGCAATCGTGTTGAACGACAACGTTCCGTTGCGCCGTGCGCGCTGCTGGAGTTCGTTTCGCAGGAAGTCCAGAGCATCGGGTGTGCTCAATCGCGCGCGCGCTACGGCCAGCATGATCGGCGCGTTGTTGCCGTTGTGCTTCAAATTCGCAAGCGTCGCACGAAACAGATCCTGTTCTTCCTTCGGCGACGCCCACGTCACCACGTCGCACGGAAAGATCGGCGTCGTCGGCACGGGGATGTTGTATTCGATTGGAGGAGCACCGGCCACATCCACGACGACACGCGGCTCCGTTTGATTGATGGGATAATCGGGAAGCATCGCCTTCGCCGCGGTCCAGCGCTTCACCCGCTCCGGGTCCGTACCCAGCGTCGTCGCGCCTTCGATGGCGGCGTTGAAGATGTACCGGAACATCGCGATGTCGAATGCACAGTCCCGATTCTTGTCGAAATGCTGCGTCCATCCATGATGCTCCGGCGACACCGACGGCCCCAGCACGACCTTGTCGCCCGCGCGCTCGCATCGTTCGACGAATGCCGCTTGAAAGTCCGCCACGTCGCGCACCGCCGGATAGGCCGTACTTTCGAGAAACGCACGGCTGGGCTCATACTTGTAGTGCCACCAGACCGGCTGCACGCTGAATCCATTTACGCCCTGCGTCATGCCCCACACGTGATGAATGTACTGCCGTCCGCCCGGCGATTTGCACTTCTCCGGGTCCGGCGGCTCATAGGCAAACAACACGTGCGGATAGTAGGCGCCCTCCATTTCGAATATCTGTTTCGCCAGCCACCGAGCACGCGGCAGGTACTCCGTCATGAGACGGTCGTACGGCTCCGCCAGTTCGCACTGATTCGCGGCATACGCCGACCAATAGGTCTGCTGAATGTTGTAGTTCGTGTGATAGTCGCCATGCCATTCCGGTTTGTCGTTCAGCAGCCCCGCGAACAGCCCGGCGCTAACTACACCCGGCTTCGATACACACCGCAAGAAATACAGGTTGCGGTACCACACCGGCTGCAAGAGCGGATCGGGCAGCGCTATCCCGCTACGGCTCCAGAATCTTGCCCACGTCTCGGTATGCGCTTTAAGTATCGAGTCCAGCTCCGGCAATCCTTCCGAGGCCGCCTGCTGCGCGGCAGCGCGGCAGTCCGTAGCCTCGCGTGATGTGACGACAGCCGTCATTGACCGCTTCGTGCCTTCGATGGCCGAAGCCGCCGCAAACTGCATGCCTGGCCAGTCCGCATCGCCCGGGATAGACTGCGACACCCATTGCACCACGCCGTTCCTTCCCGCTTCCGGCGCCGGGATGTCTTCGGAACGGATCGGCTCCAGCTCGGTGACGACGGTAGTCTCGTTGTTCCCTGCCTCCACAACGACGACGTTGTGCTCTGCCGGGATGTAGATACGGTAGGCACTCTTGGCGTTACGCACGATGATGATTGCTCGATCAATGGAAAGCGTAGCCGAGACTACGTCCTTTGCGGCGTCTTTCACGCGCAACACGGCGCATGCCCATGGGCATGGGTACGCGTGCGCGTGATAGGAGTCGGGCCATTTCCATTCGCTGCCTTCGGGAAGAATCCGATCATCCGGCTTCCACTCCCTGTCTTTGAGCTCGAGCAACCGCTTCAGCGTAGGTAGCGGAGGATCGAGAGGCGAGTCCAGCCGCGCGTCCCACACGTCGTTCTTGGTGATCCGAATGACGATATCGTCCTTGTCCGCGAATACGAGCGCATTGAGATCGCC
>JBHEKO010000198.1:0-4385 GCA_041859475.1 Candidatus Hydrogenedentales bacterium | reverse complement strand
CCAGTTGCCGATGAGGCGCATCCCGAAGTACGGCGGGATGTCAGCGAGTTGGCGCTTCTGTACGAAGTGAGCAATACCTTAGACAAGAGCGTTGATTTGCGCGATGTCATGGGTTCCGTGTTGGAACTTATCTCGAGCCTTACGGGCATGGTCCGGGGCACGGTCACGCTGCTCAATCGCGAGACGGGCGAGATCTATATCGAAGAGGCGCATGGACTCTCGCCGACGCAACGGGAGCGCGGGCGGTACCGGCCCGGCGAGGGCGTTACCGGGATGGTGGTGCAGTCGGGGCGGGCGGTGGCGATTCCGCGGATCTCGGACGAGCCGACGTTTCTGGACCGGACCGGGGCGCGAAAGCGGCTGAAGAAGGAGCACATCAGCTTCATCTGCGTGCCGATCAAGATTGGGAATGAGACCATTGGCGCCTTGAGCGTGGACCGCCTTTTCGCGGATTCGGTCTCCCTGAATGAAGACGTGCGTTTGTTGTCGATCATCGGGTCGATGATCGCGCAGGCCGTGCGGATTCGCCAAGCGGCCATCGAAGAGAAGCAACGCCTGCTCGAAGAGAACCGGCGATTGCAGGACGAATTGAAAGACCGGTTTCGTCCCGCGAATATGATTGGGCGCTCCAGCGCGATGCAGAAGGTGTTCGATATGGTCGCTCAGGTGGCCAAGAGCGACACCACGGTGCTGATCCGCGGCGAAAGCGGGGTCGGCAAGGAGTTGGTGGCGAGCGCGATTCACTACAATAGTTTTCGGGCCGCGAAGCCATTCATCAAGGTGAACTGCGCTGCATTGCCGGAATCGGTCATCGAAAGCGAATTGTTCGGGCACGAGAAGGGCGCATTCACGGGGGCAATCGCGCAACGCCGGGGCCGGTTCGAATTGGCCGATGGCGGCACGATTTTCTTGGACGAGATCGGCGACCTGCCGCCGACGATGCAAGTCAAGCTGTTGCGGGTGCTTCAGGAGCGCGAATTCGAGCGTGTCGGGGGAGCGGAAACGATCAAAGTAGACGTCCGCGTCATTGCGGCGACGAATCGGAATCTGGAATCGTTCATGGAGGAAGAGAAGTTCCGTCAGGACTTGTACTACCGCCTGAACGTGTTCCCCGTCCATATCCCCCCCCTGCGCGAACGTCGATCCGACATCTTGGACTTGGCGAACTTCTTCGTCGAAAAGCACAGCAAGGCGTCTCACAAGAACGTGCGCCGGGTATCGACGCCGGCAATCGACATGTTGTGCAGTTACCATTGGCCAGGGAACGTCCGCGAGTTGGAGAATTGCATCGAACGCGCCGTACTCCTGAGCAATGACGACGTAGTGCACGGCCATCACCTCCCCCCCACCCTGCAAACAGCGGAAGCAACCGGTACGGTGATGAAGGAGTCCTTGGAGGCGGCGCTGGATAATTTGGAGCGGGAAATGCTCATCGAGGCGCTGAAGAACTGCCGTGGCAACAAGGCCAAGGCCGCGGAGTCGCTGGGGATCACCGAACGAATCATGGGATTGCGGGTCGAAAAGCACGGTATCGAACCCCGGCAGTATCGTACATCGCGGTTGGTTTAGAGGTCCCGATCCTACATCCCGGTAGACACGGCATTCCGGCAACCGTGCCGCGCACGGACGTATCCTTCACAACCCATTGTGCATGCAAGCCTTAGACGGCCACTCCCCCATTCTCCCGCCAAAACCAAGTCAGGCATGCTCCTTGCTTCCAACTCCGGCAGGAGTTCATCATGAGTGCCATCAGGCGTCCTGGCCATCGCGAAGAAGAAATTGCGCTCGGGCTTTCTCCGAATATGGAGACCGTGCATGAATTGGTGTCGCGAGTCGCGAAAGGCGTGTCGCCCGTTTTGATCCTTGGCGAGCGCGGCACGTACAAAGAACATGTCGCCCGCGCCATACACCGTCAGGGGCCGCGCGCGGAGAAGCCCTTTCTCAAGCTGAGCTGGCCGCAAATCGCGGACTCGTTTGTCGAGGCGGAGTTGTTCGGAGTTCGCATTCAACGGGAACAGAAGACGGGGCTGGTGAAGGGGGCGGATGGCGGCACGCTCTACATTGAAAGCCTGAGCGATTTCTCGCAGACCATACAGCGCCGGTTCCTGCAAATACTGCAAGAGGGCAGCTACCAAGTCCCCGGAACGGAAGAGTACGCAAGGGTGGACGTTCGCGTGATTGCGGCGAGCACCAACGAGCTTCCGAAGCTGGTAGAGATCGGCCAGTTCCTTCGTCCGCTCTACGAGCGTCTCTCGGTATTCACTATACCGATCCCCCCCTTGCGGGAACGCAAAGCGGAGATCCTGTACCTTGCCCAGCATTTTGTGAAGAAGCACGGAATAGCGACTCACAAGCCGGTGCAACATATCTCTTCGAAGGCTATGAGCACCCTGATGTCCTATGATTGGCCGGGCAATCTCTCCGAGTTGGAGCGGTGCATGGAGCACGCCGTATTCATGTGCAATGAAGGCGTCATTGATGTCCGCCACCTGCCCGTCTCGTTGCAGGGCCTTCCATTGCCGAACGAACAGGAGTCGAGAAGCTCGCTGCAGGCAACGCTCGAGCACATGGAACGGGCCCTAATCGAGGATGCGCTGCAGGCAGCCAACGGCAACCAAACGAAGGCGGCCCAATTCCTGTGCTTGACGGAGCGTCTCATGGGTTTGCGGGTCAAAAAGTACAACCTGGACCCCAGGATGTATCGGGTCGATAGAGGGTGAGGGTGGGAAGGCCAATGGATAATGAAGAGAAGAGCCGGCTGGAAGCCAGCGGTACAGTCATTCTGGAACGAGTGAAGTCGGCACCAGCCTTGCAGAAAAACTATTGACAGAAAACTTGCTTTGAACTAAACTATTGACAAGGACGGTCGCATTCCAGTTTCCCGAGAGACACCCACGGGTGGACATCGGGTATACCCTATCAAGGAGGAGCAACAGTGAAACACGTCAAGCGTATGAGCAAGGTGCCCGCTCTTGCCGCGCCCTGGCAGGAACTCGTCTGCACGATTTCCGGAGTGGCGGCCGAAATGCTCGGATTAAAGGGCGGCGGCGTACCCGTGGTGACCTATCTGGACACCAAGTGCGAACCAAATCCCGACTTGGAGTCCTAGAAGAAGGCTTTCTGCATCGACGTTCCAATGCGCAGGTTCCGAGTGTACAGCATACCGGGAATCAAACGCGGTTGGGATAGACGGCAGCAAACGTCCATTTGATGGCCTAACTTGAAGCGCCGAGTTGGGCCATATTCTTTTGCCCCAACACCACACAATGTACATTATTTTCATTAAACGCAATTAGATAAATCTACAGATAACGTATATGGATAAATAACTGAAACGCTGGAAGAAGCATCGCTAACTAAGGATAGAACAGGTCGAGTTAACGTTGCGGAGTTTTCGGTGTAGAATAGAGTAGCAGGTAGTTTTTGGGGTAGTCTACCGCGAGCAGGCAGTCCAGGAAAATTATTGACAAAACGACGATATCAAGGCATAATGACCGGGACTCCAGAATGGGAGAAAATGCCTTTGATGGGGCTGTAGCCCTCCAGACGCCCGTGTGAGGCAAAGGGAGAGGGAAGATCATGCGAACGAAGGTTTGGCGGCCGCTTGCGGTGATGACTCTGAGTGTGTTCATGGTCGCGACAATGAGCGGATGCCCGGCAGTAACGTACATCTCGATCTCGGATCCGTTGCTTGAAGCGGCCATACGAGAAGAACTGGGACTGCCTTTGGGCTTCTTGAAGCGAATCGACCTTCTGAAGTTGACGTCGCTGGACGTGAAGAGCCTGGACATCGACGACTTGACGGGGTTGGAGTTCTGCACGAACCTCACCTTCCTCGATCTCAGCGGCACTCAGGTATCGGACATTACGCCGCTGGCGAATCTGTTCAACATCAGGTCGTTGAATCTTGACGGGACACCCGTGTTCGAATGCACGGCGCTGGCAGGATTGGTCAATCTCGATTCGCTGAGCATTTGCAGCACGCTCATCACGGACATTCAACCCTTGGTTACGAACGGGGTGAACGGAGGCCTCGGGCCTGGGGATTTCGTAAACCTGTCCTTGGATACCTTGAGCGATCAGGGGGCGGACATTGATGCGCCGTTCCTGCAGTCGCTTGGTGTGAACGTGATCGATTGCAGCTAGTCAACGGAAGCCGTCTCTGGAAGAGCAATCGCAAGAGGGCTTCCTGGAACGTTACGGGGCATCGTCCTGCCTGATTCCATGCAGGCGGGGCGGTCCGCATACAGAGGGATGTCGGATATGAAACGGCCCACGGCTCTGGTAGTGACATTGGCGCTGGTCGCGGTGTGCGCCCTGCTAACTGGATGCCCCTCGACTCCAGGCGGCTTAGGTCCAACGCTATCCGTCTCACCCGGGGCGAT
>JBHEKO010000106.1:0-15860 GCA_041859475.1 Candidatus Hydrogenedentales bacterium | reverse complement strand
CCGAGCTTCACAGAGAATTTGCGGAGTTTCCGCCGCCCGAATTGCCCAAGCAGCCTACCGTTGTGCTTGAGGTGCAGCCGGTTCCGACGCCGCAACCAGAACCCGTGCAAACGCAAATAATCGTGCCCGCGGCGGCAGCGTCGCGTCCAATGCAGGCTCAGCCAGTCGAAGTGATTGCGATAGCCGCCGAGCCGGTTCAGGCTCGGCAGCCTGCCACGTGGGAGTTGCGCCGCGCCGCAGAGCCGGCTCCCCCACAGCAGGTGTCTTCAGTCAATCAAGCCGAACCGGCGATTCGTGGTGCGCAGGAGACTGCCGCCGTAACGCCTGTTGTGGTCGTGGATGCCGTTTCTCCGCGCCAGACTCCCGCCGACGAACCTCTAGAGAGCGCATTGCCATTCACGCCGTTGTCGCGTCGGACGAAGCGCGTAGCCACTCCGTCCCGATTTGCCCCGGCACCAGCGGCATCCGCAGTTCAGAATGCACCCGAGATGAGTAACGAAGCAGCAACACGATTAACCCCGCGCGAGTTGCGCCGCCGCGTGATCGAAGGGGCGGGGGGAAGAAGCAAAGCCTCGCCAGACGGAAGTGGCGGCGGCTCGGAGCCAACCGGGGCGGGGGCGCAACCCCATTGGCCGTTGGTGCAAGGACAGCATGCCGCGGGCAGTTGGCAGGCCCGGCATAGGCAGACCCTGGAACCGTCTTCGCCACGGCTTGAAAACGCCGTGACGGAGGAGATTCATCGTCTTCAGTCGGGATCGTCCGCCATACGGCCAAAGCTCAGGCCCGGCGAGAATTGGCCGGCCATGCCGATCGTTGAACGTGTTGCGGAACGCGAATTGCCGGAACCTAGCGACTTGGGTGCATCGTCCGCGATGCCTATGGAAAAACCGCCGATGCGTGTGGTGGAGCCGTTGCCGGTGCCTTCCGTGCCGAGTTCACCGCCGTCGGATTGGGCTGGCCCGGCGGTGCTACCCGTTTCGCGGCGGAACGTCGAGATGGAGGCCGCACCGGCCCCGGCGTATCGAAATGCAAACGCCGAGGCGTCGTTCGCGGAAATGACAGCCGGAGCGGATGGGCTTGCAGGCACCCTCGAAGGGTACGCCGATGCCGATGCGTTGGAGCGGTCGCGGGCAAAGCAATATAGTGGTGCTCTTGCACTGCCTGCAACCACGCGAGACACGCCCAATCAATACAAGGTGTGGTTGGAGCGAGCGAGTCACGAGCCGTTTGTGGTGCGGCGACAGTATTTCTTGATCCGGGCGTATATTGAGCGGTACGGCGGGCCATTCACGCGCGAAGTGATCGTGCTGCGCCATCTACAGAAGGCCGAGTCGATCGACGACTTCCTCGCGATGAAGTATTACGCGATTCTTGCGCTCACCGAGTTGGCGAAGTTGGTTCGCGGGGGGTCGACCTCCGAGATCGAAGTGATTCTCCTCAATGCGGAAGAATCGCCGGTTTGGGAGAAGAAGGCACATGAAGCGCTGATCGCTTTGTACATGCTGGTCAAGCCCAAGCGTACCGAATATGGGGATTTGGCGGAAAAGGAACGCGAGGTTGCGCAGGACGCACCCGCCGCGACCGATCAACTCTACTATTTGATTCGCGCGATGATGGTGAAGCGCGTGGGGCCGCTCCACGAGCAGTTGGCCATTCGGCGCGTTTTCGAGCAGGCCCAGGACGAGTGGCTTGTCTGGGAGCCCCTGGTGGCGGCAGCCTATGAGGCCCTCCTCGAGGTGGACCTCTTTAATGCCGATTCGCTGACCCGGGTTTCTCCGGCGACCTCTGGCTGACGACACGCTACGGGTTCCCGAGTCCTCTGCTTGGCCCCGCGCGGTTGCGCGATTCCACGGAATCTATTCCATCGCGAATCGGCGGCCATGACTTTCCTATGGAATTGCTGGATCGGTTTTGCTATAATCCCGCCGCTTCACAGCGGGTAAGTCATTAAATCACTTTCAGTTACGAGGTGCTCCGCGGCCGGGACGCGTCCCGTCCGCTTAAGGGGTGTATTTGTGCGAATCTTGAATTGGTTGCCGGGTCTCTTCTCGCACGACATGGGGATCGATCTTGGCACAGCGAACACCTTGGTCTACGTTAAGGGCCAAGGCATAGTCCTCAGCGAACCATCCGTAGTCGCGATCAACAAAGACACGGGCAAGGTGCGGGCCGTCGGCAACGAAGGCAAGAGCATGATCGGGCGAACGCCCGGCAACATCGTTGCCATTCGTCCCATGAAGGACGGCGTGATCGCGGATTTCGAGATCACCGAAGCGATGCTTCGGTATTTCATTCAGAAAGTTCACAACCGGCGACGGCTCGTCATGCCGCGCGTGGCGATCTGCGTGCCATCGGGAATCACGGCGGTGGAGAAGCGCGCCGTAACCGAGAGTGCGATGCAGGCGGGCGCGAAGAAGGTGTTCACGATTGAAGAGCCCATGGCCGCGGCAATTGGCGCGGGGCTTCCAGTGCAAGAGCCGCAGGGCTGCATGATCGTGGATATTGGCGGCGGCACGACGGAAGTGGCGGTGATATCGCTGGGCGGCATCGTGCACGTGAATAGCGTGCGCGTTGCGGGCGATGAGATGGATCAGGCCGTGATTCAGCATCTCAAGCGCACGTACAACATGATGGTTGGAGAGCGCACGGCCGAAGAAATCAAGATTGCGATTGGTTCCGCGTTTCCATTGAAAGAAGAAATGGAGATGCAGGTAAAGGGGCGCGACCAGGTAATGGGCCTGCCCAAGATACTGACGATCACGTCGGAGGAAATTCGCGAAGCGTTGCGAGAACCGGTTGCATCCATGGTTAATGCCGTGCGCGTTACCCTCGAACGCACGCCGCCCGAGTTGTCCGCGGATATTTTCGATCGCGGCGTGGTGTTGGCGGGAGGCGGGGCGTTGCTGCGCGGCCTCGATCAACTGATTGCGAAAGAGACTGGCCTTCACGTGACGGTTGCGGAAGATCCGTTGACCGCGGTAGTATTGGGCACGGGCAAGTACCTGGAAGGAATCCGTCATTTCAAAGACGAAGAAGTGTAGGCATTGTCGCTTTCACGACGCATAAACGAACAGCGGCCTACTGTAATTCTGGCGATTCTGGTACTTCTGTCTTTAGTCTCTCTTGCCACAGGCGAACGTGGCAATCTTGTGACGCGCGGCGTCAAAACAACCGTGTCCGTTGTGGCCTATCCATTTTGGCAAGCGCTGAATCATGTGGAGAATGCCTTTTCCTACGTTACGGGTTTTGTGACCGCCTACAGTTCCGCGCGAACGGAGGCGTTTCATCTCCGCGAGGAAATCGGAGCACTAACGCCGCGGATCGCGGACCGGGATTCGCTGGAGGCGGAGAACCGCCGCCTGCGCCGCCTGCTTGAGTTCGAGCAGTCCGAATCCCGCCTTTCATTCTTGCCTGCCGAAGTCGTATCGCTGTCCGCGGAGATCATCTCGAATTCATCCGGAGTGCTTGTCATCAACCGAGGCTCGATCCATGGTGTGAAAGAGGCGATGTGCGCGATGACGCCGGACGGGGTCGTGGGGATCGTGATCAATGTCGAGCCGGCCTTGTCCTATGTGGCGACGTTGCACAGCGACTCCTGTAAGATAGGGGCGATGATCGGGCGCGACCGGAGGATATGGGCCACGGTTCACGGGAGCGGCAAGGAGGTCAGCCACATCTGTCGCATGGAGTATATTGATGCGAAGGACGTGGTCCGAGTCGGCGATGAGGTGTTGACCCGAGGCAGCGGAATATTTCCGAGCGAGTATGTGATAGGGAAGATTGTGGATTTGCAGAAGGGCGGTTCCTTGTTCCAAGTGGCATACATCGAGCCCGCAGCCAATCCGTATGCAATAGACGAGCTGTTTCTGGTCGCGCGAGCCCAGCCGCGGCTTGCGGAGCTGGTAGGGCAAACGCAGCAGGATTCCGTCGAGCGCATGGCGTTTTCCATGCCAGATGAGCGGTCGATCCAAGAGCGGTTCGCTCCTTAGCCGGCCACGGAGAAATGATGCGCAGAAATCTCTATTGGGCAGTGACGGTAATCGCAGCGTCGCTGCTTGAGACGACGTGGGTTGAGGCCATCCGCGTGATGGATGTCGTTCCCGACCTCACCCTGCTCATCGTCGTGTATTTTGGAGTCATGAATGGCCCGGAGCGCGCCATGTTTACGGGGCTGTTGGGCGGTGTGTTTCACGATGTGGCAAGCAACGCCGTATTGGGTCATCACGTGTTGTGCTATGTGATCGTCGGGTATGCGGTGGGCCGTGTTTCCGCGCGGCTCGCCACGGAGCACCCCGCGGTGAAGGCGGGGCTTGTGTTCTTGTCGGGGCTCGCATTCGGGTTGATTTCAACCATGGTCCTCTATGTTCAGAATCCCGATTCGGGCGCCATGCACAGCATCGCGGCCCGAGTTGTGCCCGGGGCGTTCTATTCGGCCTTGTTCACGCCCGTGCTGTTTTTCGTACTCGATTTTTCCTTTCGGCGCGAGGATTGGGCCGTACACGGAGGGACCGCATAAATGCCTTCTACTTCGTCCAAGAAGCGTTTTGAGGGGTTTGACGGCCGCCTCACCGGGCTTACCGTGGGCGTGACGATTCTCATGGGCATCCTTGCCTTGCGCCTCTGGGATATGCAGATCATTCACGGACAAGAGTATTCGAATCAGGCCAAGAACAACTGGGTCGACTTCGAACTGTTGAAGGCGCCCCGCGGGATGATCTTCGGACGCGACCGGGAAATCGTGCTTGCGGACAACAGGGCTGCGTGCGATCTGGTGTTGACGCCTGGGAAGGTGACCGACCCGGAACGCGTGTGCGCAAAGCTTGCGCAGCTCATCGACATCGACCCCGATGCGCTGCTGTCCGAGATTGAAAGGGCCGTGAAGAACAAGGTGCCTTTCAAACAGATCCTGGTGAAGAGCGACATTCCGCGCGCGGAACTAAACCGCGTCGAGGAATTGTCGTTCGCGATGCAGGGCGTCTATTCGGTGGCGAGACCGCAGCGGCGCTATTACTACAATCAGACGGCCGGGCAAATTCTCGGGTGGTTCAACGAACTCAGTGAAGAAGAATTGAGCAAACGCAAACCGCGATACCGGATCGGCGATATCATTGGCCGGGCCGGACTCGAGATGGCCTACGAAGACGTGCTCAAAGGGTACGATGGCGCGATGATCGTGAGCCGGTATAACGGGAGCGTGCCGCAATTGTTCACCGATAACCGGGGCGTCCCGTATATCGAGAAGGACAGCCGGGGACGAGATCTCGTCGAACTCGAACCACGGAAAGAACCTGTTCCCGGCGGAAACATCTTTACAACGCTGGATATGGGCCTGCAGCGTGAATGCGAGACGATCCTCGGTTCCGACATCGGTGCGATCGTCGTGCTCAATTCGGATACCGGCGAAGTCCTGGCGATGGCCAGCACGCCGGGATACGATCCAAATATTTTCGCCACGAGCAGCCCGGACCGCGGCCAGCTTGTTACGCAGGTATTGGACGACAAGATGAAGCCTTCCCTGAGCAGGGGCTTCCAGCAGCACTATCCGCCAGGTTCGGTATTCAAAGTGGCACTGGCGATTGCAGGCCTCGAGGAAGGGATAATCAACGAGCACACGAGCTTTGGGTGCAACGGCAAGTTCTATTTGCCGGGCGTCTCACGGCCGTGGCGTTGCTGGCGCCTCAAATACGGCGGCCATGGCGGCGTCAGTGTGGTCGACGCGCTTGCCTACTCGTGCGACGTGTATTTCTACAACGTTGGGTTGAAGCTGGGTCCCGAGAAGGTTGTCGAATGGTCGAACAAGCTGGGGTTGGGCGTAAAGACCGGCATTGACCTTCCCAATGAACTACCCGGACTCATACCAGGGCCGGAATGGAAGCGGCAATTGGCGAAAGATCGCGGAGAGACGGAGCCGTGGCAGTCGCGCTGGTACGACGGCGAAACCGTCAATATGTCGATTGGTCAAGGGTCGGTTGTAGCAACGCCGCTTCAAAACGCGGTGCTGATGGCAACGGTCCTCAATGGAGGAAGACTAGTCAGGCCGTATGTGAACATGGAATTGGGCCCCAAAGTGTCCGAGCCGATTGTGAGCGAGAATACGCTCCGGTTGGTTCAGGAAGGCATGCGCAAGTGCGTCGAAAAGGTCTCCGCGCCCAGCGGCACCGGCAAAGAAGCGCGCATAGAGGGACTTGATATTTTGGGCAAGACGGGTACGGCGCAGGTGGTGCGGCTGGGTGTGACTTCGCAGCACACCAAGGAAGAGGACATCCCGTACCAATTTCGCGATCACGCGTTGTTTGTGTCCGGCGTAACGGATCGGACGCCGCGGATCGCGGTGAGCGTCATCATCGAGCATGGACTACACGGTAGCTCCGCCGCGGCTCCTGCCGCGCGTAAGGTTTTCGAATACTTCTATCGCGACCAACCCGGAGGGGTGATGCCCGCGGAACCGGCTGCGCCCGTATCGTTGGCGCGGAAGGATAGCGACGAATGAGCGGATTGGCACAAGATCTCGACCTGTTCGATTCGCATATCCGTACGTTCAACTACCGCAATCTTCTGCGAGTCGATTGGATCTTGGTCATTCTCACGTTTGCGCTGGTGGGCGTCGGCTTGGTTACCTTGTACAGCGCGAGCACAAGCGCCGCGTCCGACTTGCCGTTCTATCTGAAGTATTATGTCCGGCAGTCCATCTTCTTCTCCGTCGGGTTATTTGTGGCAATCGGCATCATCTGCATGGATTACCGCGCGCTGGTTTCGCTGGCGCCGGTGTTGTTTGTCAGTGTCGTGCTGTTGCTCGTGATGGTGCTAGCCATCGGGTATACGGCGATGGGTGGCCAGCACTGGTTGCGCTATGGCCAGTATATTGGATTGCAGCCGTCGGAACTCAGCAAGATCGCGTTGGTCTATGCGCTTGCGTGGTATCTGTCGCGTGTCCAGGACCGCATCCAGCGACTCCCCTTTCTCCTTCTCGCGTTTGGAATCATGGGCGTACTTCTCATCCTCATTCTCAAGCAAGGCGATTTGGGGACGGCGGTCGTAATGTCGCCGATCGTCGTGGTCATGGTGTTTGTGGCGGGTTGCCGGAAACGTCATCTGTTTGCGTTGTTTCTTGCCGGGGCGATCACCGTGCCGGTAGCGTATCTCAATTTGGACAAACTTCCTCTCAAAGAGCACCAAAGGACGCGCATCGAGTCCTTCATCAATCCGGAGGCCGACCCGAACTATCAACTGGACGCTGGCTATCAAATTATTCAGACCACCATTGCCGTGGGAAGCGGCCAGATGTGGGGAAAAGGATTCGGGCAGGGAACGCAGACGCACATGTTGTTCCTTCCCGAGTATCACACCGACTTCATATTCGCGCTCCTCGCCGAGGAGCGCGGATTTGTGGGAAGCATTGTTGTTCTTGTGTTGTACACTCTTTTTATGCTGCGCAGCATTTCGCTTGCGCGGGACTGTCCGGACCTTGCAGGCAGCCTACTAGCAATCGGCTGTATGTCCATCATCGGCTTTCACGTTTTCGTGAATATCGCGATCGCGCTTCATCTCTTGCCCGTCACAGGGCTGCCATTGCCGTTTCTCAGCTATGGTGGTTCGTTTCTACTCACATCGATGATGTGCGTGGGGACGATATTGAGCGTGAATGTCAGGAGGAATTTCTTTGCCTGACACGCTCGCGATGATGCACACACTGCCTGCCCCGGACACGTTTTCCCGCCGAGCGCCCGCCAGCGCATCGGAGGTCTTATGAAAGAATTCGTTATCAACGTAGCCCCGCTCGAAACACGCATCGCCCTGATTGACGATGGACGGCTCGCCGAAATGGCAATCGAGCGAGAAGAAAGCAAGAGTCTTGTCGGCAATATCTACAAGGGGCGCGTGGATTCGATTGTCCCGGGAATTCAGGCCGCGTTTGTCGACATCGGTCAACAGAAAAATGGATTCCTCTATGTGTCCGATATCGCCGGAGCGGAGGGCACCGGTGATTTCATATTCGAAGAGGGCACCGTCAAGCCCAGCGAGAAAGGGCATCGGGGAAAGCCGCCAAGCATCGAATCGCTGCTGAAGAAGAACCAGCACGTCATGGTGCAGGTCAGCAAGGACATGTTGGGCACGAAGGGCGTGCGGCTCACGAATTACCTGACGCTGCCGGGCCGGTACATCGTGTTCATGCCTACCGTAAAGCACCTTGGAATATCGCGCAAGATTGAAGACGACCGCGAGCGCGAGCGTCTTCGCCGCACGCTCCAGGGAATTCGCCCGCCGGGAGTGGGCCTCATCCTGCGGACCGCGGGCGAGGGAAAGAAGAAGAGCGAGTTCCAGGATGACGTGCGGTACTTGAACAAGGTTTGGGACGACGTGAAGACGAAGATGGAGACGGGGAAAGCCCCGTGCCTGCTGCACGACGACCTGAGCCCGATCCTGCGCATCGTGCGCGATTTGTTTACGAACGACATCGACAAGCTCACGGTGGATAGCGCGGACGAGTACGAGCGGATTCTTAGCTTCCTCGACACCTTCGCGCCGAGCCTGAAGAAGCGGGTCAAGCACTACAACGCCAAACGACCCATCTTCGATAAGTTCGGGATCGAGAAGGAGCTTGCGAAGGCGCTGAACCGGCAGGTGTACATGAAGAGCGGCGGGTACATCTGCATCGATCAGACCGAGGCGCTGGTTGCGATCGACGTGAACACCGGGCGTTTCACGGGGTCGAAACATCTCGAAGACACGGTGTTCAAGACGAATCTGGAGGCCGCGGAAGAGATAGCGCGGCAAGTGCGCTTACGCGATCTGGGCGGCATCATTGTCGTGGATTTCATCGACATGAAATCGGAGCGCAACAAGCGCGAACTGATTCACAAGCTGCAAGACTGCCTGAAGAATGATCGCGCAAAGACGACCGTCTCGGAAGTGAGCGAGCTGGGCATGATCGAAATGACGCGCAAGCGCGTCAAGCACAATCTTGTGAAATCGCTTTCTCAGACCTGCCCCTATTGCGAAGGGAGCGGGCTTGTGCGTTCTGTTACGACGATGATGTTGGAAGCGCTGCGCGAGTTGACGCGGCTGTGCTGTCATTCGAAGGAGACTCGGGTCATCATCCAACTGCACCCCGACGTTGCGCGGCGCTTGCGCACGGAAAACAAGGGGCTGCTGGAAGAGATTGCGAGCGAATTCGATCGGGAAGTGGTCATCGAATCCGTGTCGGACTTTCACATTCACGACATCAAATTCATCAGCGCGCGCACGCGCATCGAGATCGCGAAGCAGTAACGCCGGTCAGCACCAGCCTTCGGCGTATCCGGTTTCATACATGGCCACAATGTTCTCGGGCGGCGAAACCGCCTGGATGTTGTGGCATGGCGCGAGAATGTATCCGCCGCCCTCGCCGAGGATACGCAGATTGTCGATGACTTCCTGACGCACCTCATCGACCGACCCGAAGGGCAACGTGTGCTGATTGTCGACGCCGCCGTGGAAGATCAGCTTGTCGCCGAAATCGCGCTTGAGTCCTTCGCGTTCCATGCCTCTGCATCGCCACTGGATGGGATTGAGCACCTGAATGCCCGTTTCGATGAGTTCGGGCAAGATCTCGCGGACGGCGCCGTCCGTGTGATGAAAGACGAACGACCCATGGTGCCGGGTTAGTTCGATCATGCGTTTCATGCCGGGAAGGAAGAATTCGCGGATCTGCTCCGGCGAATACATCAGGTTGTCCTGGCCGCCCAAGTCTTCGGCGACATACGTGACCTGGACCTTGCCGGGCGCAGCTTCAAAAATGCGAAGCGTCGATTGGTAGCAGAAGTCGAACATCTTGTCGAGACAGTATTGCACAAGCTCAGGATTCTCGATGAGGTCCATGAATGCCTGCACGTCTCCGCGAAGATACTTGTAGTACAGGAACGGTTCCGAACCGCCACCGCGGATAGGGCTGCCGCCCGCGGCCTCGACGACCTCGGGGAGGTGCGAAAAGTCGAACCAATCCGCGACCGGAAACGTATAGTTGGCTTCGATCTCCTCAATCGTGTTGTACGCGGCAAGCGGATGGTTGGCGCACTCCGGATAGACCCCGGAGCCGTAGTCGACATCGCGGTAGTGCAGACCCCAGAAGTCCGTGCCTTTGGGGAGCGTTGGTCCCACGTAACGCCCTTCGAGCGTCACAGGAATGTCGATGTGCAATTGAGTCAACGCGTCGTGTGGATCCGCGCCAAGGTAGGAGCAGAGATTTACGATGGCCTCGGGGGTGACCCAAATATCCATGGGGACCCGGTCGGGCTTGGTTCTCGTCAATACGGCATTCCAGCGTTCGCTGCCGGTCATGGAATCCTTCGGCATTGTTCTCCCCTTTCCGATTTGTCCCCCGCATCACTGTGAAGGCTTTTCGCGCTGGATTCAAGAGGCGCTCCGAAACACCTCAGGCGTAAGCGCCGATTGGCGCTTACGCCTGAGGCATACGAAAACGGGACTCCTCTAGACCACGGCAAATGTTGGCTTACGCGTCTTCCAGGCCCCTCTTGTGTAGTCGGGGCATTGGACCGGCGCGCCGCCCTTGGCGATGGATTCTTCCGACAGCGGCACCACGCTGCTCATCGTGGCGGAGTCGTAGACGTCGATGGGTGTTTGGGTCTTCTCGCGGACGGCCTTGATGAACATTTTCAATTCGATATAGTCCGTGCCGCCGTGCCCAGCAGCCATCGCGTCCGCGGCGAATTCCTTCCACCAAGGGTGATCGAATTCCGTCTGGTAAGGTTCGAACGGTTCCCACTCGTGGCTCGTCGGGCTGCGTCCTTCGATGCTCACCGAGGCGCGCGCCTCGTCATAGACGCCGAGCGTTCCTTGCACCATCCATCGGTTGTCGTAGGGGCGGGGCAATTGCATGTCGTAATTGATGACAATGGTCTTGCCCATCTGCGTGCGAATCATGCTCGTCACGATATCGCCTTGCTTATATTCGCGCTTCGCATTCGGATGGTCCGCTCCGTACTTGCGCGCAAAGAAGGCGTTGATGCCCTTGGAGTCGGAGGCCACGGAACTGAGCGTGGCGTAGGCATCGCCGCAATTGATGTTCAGCCAACTCAGTACCGGCCCCTCGCTGTGCGTCGGATACTGATCGCAATTTCGCTTGACCAGAAACTCGCCGCCCCAACGGATATTGCCTGAAGTATCGAACCACCAGTGATCGAGGCAGTCGTGGGAGTGCGCGCAATGGCAATGAACAATGTCCCCAAGAAGACCTTGGCGAATCATTTGCAACACCGCGAGATTGTCGCGGCGGAAACTCCAGTTCTCGAGCATCATGCATGGCATCTTCGTTTGTTCGGAGGTGTCGACGAGCGCCCAGCACTCGTCGTATGTGAGCGCGGCAGGCACCTCGACGCCAACATACTTCCCCGCCTTCATCGCGGCTACGGCCATCGGCGTGTGCCAGTTCCACGGCGTGGCGATGATCACCGCGTCGAGATCGTCGCGCGTGACCAACTCCTGGAAGACGTGCTCGTCGCGCGTGTACGCTTCGGGGCTGGGTTGACCTGCCTGCATGACGATTTCCTGCGCCGCCTTTGCCGCCTGGGGATCGATGTCGCACACGGCAAGTATCGCGACGCCGGGTATGGAAACGAGATTGCCCGTGAGGCCCTTGCCCCGGCCGCCCGTTCCGATCACGCCCACGCGCACGGGCTTGGCGTTGTCTTCCTGCGCTTGGGCTCTTCCCGCCACGGCCAACCCCAATGCCGTCCCCGCCGCCATGCCGAGAAACTCCCGTCGCTCAAATGTCGTGGCCATAGTTTCGCTCCCCGTGTGTCGATAGTTATTTGGGACGCATCCGGCTGCTCTCTCCGCTCATGAAGATATACTCTTGGAAGCCGCGATGCACCCTTGCGATTGATCGTCGAAGGACTTTTGGCCTATCGTGCTCACACGGTCATGCAGTCCCGCGTGGCCAATGCGATTGGAGTATCCAATATGAGCGATTCCTCTGGAGCGCCACTTTCGCGACGTACCCGGCCATCGCGCTTGGCGGCGTTGGGTGTGCTGGCATTCATTCTGATCGGCGGCGCTCTTGGGTACTACCACTATTTCTTGTCGCGCCCGATGGGCGCCGGGCCCGCCGGACCGGCAGTCCCGGTAGAGCCGTTTCAGAAAGTGTGGGATGCGGGCCCAGTTGTCCTGCTCGGATTGGGCGACAGCGTGACCGCGGGCTATGGGGCTTCACCGGGTCTATCCTATGTGGACCGCCTCGTGAAGAATCCGTCCGGCGAGTTCCCCGACATGATTGGGAGAAATCTCAGCGCCGTCTTTCCGCAACTCACGGTGCGCAACGATTCCGTATCCGGGAGCACGTCCATCGACTGCATCGAATCGCAACTGCCGAAGCTGACGCTCTTTCCCGCGGACACGAAGGGCGTGGTCGTGATGACCACCGGCGGAAACGACCTCATTCACATGTACGGACGCATTCCGCCGCGCGAGGGAGCCATGTACGGCGCGACGCTCGACCAGGCTAAGCCCTGGATCGCCAATTTCGAGACGCGCATCGAAACGATCCTCGATCAGACATCGAGCTTGTTCCCGGGCGGATGCCACATCTTCCTCGCCACGATCTACGATCCGACCGACGATTCCGGAGACGCGCCTGCCGCGGGATTGCCGCACTGGCCGGACGGAGTCGCGATTCTCGCGGAGTACAACCGGATCATTGCGGCGTGCGCGGAACGTCACCCCAACGTCCATATTGTGGATATGCACAATGCTTTTCTCGGGCACGGCGTTCATTGCGCGCGGTTCTGGCGGCCCCACTATCAATCCGGCGACCCGCATTATTGGTACTACGATAATCTCGAAGACCCGAACGATCGCGGTTATGACGCAATACGGCGTCTCTTTCTCAACGCGATGATCGGCGTCTACTCGGGCGCTGCGAAGTAGGCTTCTATTTCTTCACGAACTCGAAGACGCGCGCTTCCCGTGCGCCAAGGTCCACATCGAGCGTGAAGTCGCCGCCCTCGTAGCCTCCAATTCGCGTGCGCGTCGCGCCGTCATTCACGAAGATGTCCGAAGGGCTTGGCATTGCGTAGTCCGCCGCGGGCAGGACAATCGGGAGTTTTACCGGGCGCTCCGCAATACTGGCCACGGCAACGGCCACGTCTCCATCGGGCGCGCGCCATGCCGACGCCATCACGACGGGGACCGTCTTGCGCGACTCCTTCAGTTGGTCTCGTTGACCCGCGTAGATGGATAGGCGGGAGATGTCCAATTCTTCCTCGGGGGCGTCGAACTTCGGTGGCCGCAGATACGCGCCGTGCAACAGATACTTCTTCGCGTCGCGGTGCATTCGCGCCAGTTTCAGGACGTAGTTCAACTCGTCCGCGCGTGATTCGAAGTGCTCGGGCCTGTAGTTCGCGATCGAAGGCTGTTGCCCCCACACAAAGGCGCGCGCCTGTTCGAGCATGAGCTGCCGCGAGAACTTCCTGTCCAGTAGCACGAGCGGCGTAGCGGGCGCGAATTCGGCGGGCCACAACTCGTCATAGGGCGGCATCGTGAGCGACCCGTAGGTGCCGAAGAAGATTGCGTGGTCGTGGTACACGGCGTGGAAGAACGGCACCGGCTCCCACAGGTCGCGCGCCATGAACCGTTCGGTGCTGACCTGGAGGTTCAACATTAGGTCGAGGTACGGCCGCCACGCCTCGCCGCATCCTTCGCCCGCCAACGCGACCGGACGCGCGGGGGCGCACCGTTCGCGAATGTCGGCCTGCATCGTGCGAAACCCGTTCATCCAGTACGACCCGCCGCCCAACGGATGGCCGTGGCTGGGGTCGTAGCACGCGAGGCTGGAACACGCCTGATCCATGTAGATGCCGTCGATGCCCAAGCCGCGCACGGCGCTCTCGGCAATACCGGCGTAGGTGTCGCGCCAGAACTCGGTGCCCATGCACATCGACGCGCACGGCACTTTCATGAAGATGTTGTAGACTTCGGGGCGCACGCTGCCGTCCGCGCCTTTGACGGCAAAGCGCTCGGCGTTTTGCGTCTTCCAACTCTCCGTGGTCATGCCCCACAGACGCTGGTTCATGTAGACGATGGCGTGCACGCCTTTGGCCTGCGCCGCGGACAAGGCCTCGCGAAACGGCCCGTCGCCATCGCGCGGCGGAAGGTACTCGGGGAACCCTGCGTCGTAGGGGCACCCGTGCCACCAATGCCACAACACGCTGACAGGCATCTTCGCGTGCGCGGCAAGATCCACGGCGGGTTCCAGCACCCCCGCGGCCTTCCCGCGATTCCACACCCAAATGCCCGTGTCCACCACCCATGGCGGCGTTGCGCCTTGCTTCAAACGGCTCTGTTCAGCCCACGGCTGGTCTATTGCCCACGCGCGATACAACTCCGCCGCGGTAAACCAGTCTCCCTCGAAGGTTCCGAGCAGCACGTCGTAAGGCATCTCGTATTGGGCGGCATTTGTTCCGCTCTCCGGCAGATGGACAATATCCACACCCAGGCTTCCCTGGCCGTTGCCGGTCACGGCAAATCGCTTTTGGCGCGTTTCGGAATCGTTGCAGGCGACATAGAGGCCGGGGCCGTCCGCGCTGTACATCGTGAGGCATTGCATGGACAAGATGCCGGGATAGCCCCACTCGTTGCGCTTCGGCGTGCCGTCCGCGCCGTTCATCGCCGCGCGAGGTTGATCGGTGCGTTCGCCCATCCACACCGGGACAACCAGCGTTTCCTTCGGTAGCTTGGCCACGTTTTCGATGCACGGGAAATGGATTGCCTTGATCGCGAATCCGCCAGCCGTCTCGATACGGATGCGCCACAAGCTCATGGGCTGGTCTTCGGGCAATGTCGCCGTCGCGACGACGCGCAGGTCCGGCGCGGAGGCAATTCCAAAATCGGACCAGACCAGTTCAATTGACTGCGGTTTGCCGGCCGTGGGCTGCTGCGCGAACGACTTCGCGGCATCGGCGCTAAACCCTGGTACGGCGGGGTCGAGAGATTCAACGGACCAGAGGCACGACGGAGTGGCGGCGTCCACGAAGTTGTGGCCGTTGCGCGGGTCCGTGAGTTCCGTCAGGCGGCCGTGCCCGGGTTCCACGCCAATGCGAAGCGGAGCCGCGAACGCGAGCGTCGCGGCCAAGCACGCGATTCCAAGCAGGGCAAGCGCGCTTCTCAGTTCTACGAAGCGGCCGGCGCGCGAAGTCCTTCGAAATGGACGCATGGTCTCCCCCAACGTTAGGTCCGGTTGCTTTCCAACCAGCTTACCCCAAAATCCACCAGGGCGCGTTGCCGCATCAGCGTAGCATCTGCCGCCCCCACACACCCAAAGATGGCCTGGCCGGATTCGTTAAACTCGTGACCAAGCCGCTCGAAATCGCTCGAATCGCAATTGAGGTCGTCAAACGATATCCACACACGTTCGCCCTGCCTCGAAATGGGGGCCCACTGCGTCACGACCCGTTTCGCCGCATGGTTGGCGCGATGTTCCGCAAGGTGAAGCGACGTGTTGCTGCTGTGTCCAACGCCCAACAGCAACACCCAGCCGTCGCGCTCGTAAATGCGCGCGAGCGGGGAACCTTCGCCGAGTCCATAGGAAAGCGCGTGCTCCGAGACAATCGCGTGCGCCTCCGCGCCCCACGCCGCGAAAGAGACGTGCGGATGCTCGCTACGCTCCACGCCCCGCTGCTTGCGAAAGCACTCGGGGATGGCCCCCATGCCCCGGGTCGGCGTCAGGCCGGGGTCGAACGCCGGCGTCGATTCGCGGATCTCCGGCCACCATTCGCTGGGCACGGGAGGGGAGCACCACGGCGCGGGGTCCGATAAGTGGGTCGAATGCGTGGGCATCACGAGGGTGCCCGTCGTACCAAGCGCCTCTT
>JBHEKO010000676.1:0-13247 GCA_041859475.1 Candidatus Hydrogenedentales bacterium | reverse complement strand
CCCGCCCCTACTTCTTCCCCGCCTTCGGTTCCTTCTTTCGCCGAAGCAACCGCAAAAAACCGTTCAGTTCTTCCACCCCAAAGAACTTGCTCAATACCAAGTACGACACTACCGCCACCCCAAGCGGCACGCCCAGGACCAGACTGCGAGCGAGAATTACCTCCGCCAACGAGGCAGGGTCATTTCCGGACACGAAGAAGTTTTCGGGCACGGCGTCAAACATCCGCAGATACACGCCATACGAAAGCGCGGCCATTGCCGCCGTCGCAAGGCTCATTCGGATCAACCCGCTGATGAACTTGGTATCCCAAAGCCGCGTGTACCGCTGACAAAGCAGAATGTACAACACGCCAAAATTCGCAAAGTACGATAGGGTCGTCGCCGTCGCCAGCCCCTTGTATCCAAATGGTTTCACCAGCAAAAAACACAACGCGATATTCAGAATCATACTGCCCGACGAAATCAGCACGGGCGTCCTTGTGTCCTTGACGGCATAAAACCCTGCCACCGACACCTTCACTCCCGAGAACGCCAACAAGCCTATCGAATAAATGATCAACGCAACCGTCGTCCGCTCCACATCGTCCGGGGTGAAATGACCATACTGGAAGAGCATCCGCACGATCGGCTTGCCCAACACAATCAATCCTATCATCGACGGCACGATCAGGAAGTACGTCTGACGCAATCCGTGCATCAGCAGCGCGCGAATCTGGTCGGGCCGATTATGCGCCGCCGCGCGCGAGACCGCCGGCAACACCGCAGCCGCCGTCGCAAAGCCAAACACCGACAACGGAAGTTGCACCAGCCGGTTCGCCGAATACAAGGCCGTCGTCATGTTGTTTCCGAGACTGTACGCGAACATCATGTCCACCATCTTGTTCACTTCGCCTGCCGCCTGCCCTATCGCGACCGGAGCCATCAAGCCCAGGATCGTATAGATCTCCGCGCGATTCAGCCGGAAACTCGGCCACCACACACCCGTGTGTTTCCCCATCGAATACTGCTGCACCACGACTTGGGCTATCCCTCCCACCCAAACGCCCAGCACCAGCGCATATCCGGGGCTCATCGCGTGGCGCGCTGCCAGGAAGCACGACCCTATCATCGCGACGTTCAACAGCGCGGGCGCCCACGACGACGTCGAATACCGCCGCACCGTGAACAGCACCCCCATGGAAAAAACGGCCAACCCAATGAAGAAGATGTACGGAAACGTCCAGCGCCCGATTGTCACGAGATGGCGGACTTCTTCCGGCGTGTACACTTTGCCGCCCGTTACGGCATCCAGGTGGTTCACTTGCGCCAGCATCCACGGCACCAACATCACGCCCACTACCGTCACCAGCGCAAGGACAAGGATCATCCCCCCGAACACCGATGCCACGACCGCCTGGAACTCTTCCTTCGATTTGCGCTCGTGCACCTCCGACAACACGGGAATGATCGCCGCGTTCGACGCCCCTTCCCCCACGATATCGCGCAACGTGTTTGGCAACCGGAATGCCACCAGAAAGGCCTCGCGCGGTCCCACGGGAATGATCGCATTGACCATGGAGTCGCGCACAAGTCCCAGCACCCGGCTGATCATCGTGCCGCCCGCAAAAATCGCGACGAACCGCGAGAGTTGCCCTTCGCTGTGCGCCATCGCTACGTTTCCACCCTGCGCCGTCCGCGCACCAAAGCAACTGCCGTCATCGCGACCGACACCGCAAGAACCACGTTCGGAATCAATAGCACGCTGAAAGGCACGGGCCTCCCCGCGGGCTTCGCCACCGGCAACACGCCCCCGAGCCGCTCCATCCGCGAATCAGACGGAGCCAAATGTTCAAACCGAAATGCGTTGCCGTGCCCGTCGAAGTAAAGGTCCACCAACGCAAACCGGCCGTACGGATCGAAGACGCCTGTGATCCCCGAATTCGCATCATGCACCAACGGCAAACGCGTCTCGATCGCGCGCATTCGCGCCACTTCCAACTCTTGATTCAACGCGCTGCTCGCGCCAAACCACGCGAGATTCGTGATCACCACGAGCGTGTCCGCGCCCTCCGTCCGAAGCTGCGAGGCCATCGCCGGAAACAACACCTCGAAACAAATCAGCGGCCCCAACGCGCGCTCGCCCACGACTATCTTTCGTGCGGCCGTTCCCGCTTCCACCTCGCCGATGGCCGGCACCACCTTCTGGATGAACGGCAGATACTTGCCCAACGGCACATACTCGCCAAAGGGCGCAAGATGAATCTTGTCGTAAGTCTGAGCGACCTTCCCCTCCGGCGAAATCAAATGGCTCGAATTCAAATCCCCGTTCGTATCGGGATTCGACCGCATCGCGCCTGTATACAGCGGCACTCCCGTCTCGCGCGTCAACGCCGTTAGCTCTTCCCATATCCCCGGCGTCTCCACATCGGCCATCACCAAACTCTCGGGCCACACAAACAAGTCCACGCGGCTTTGCTCCGCCAACATACGCGATTTCCCGGCCACGTTGCGTACCATCTCCACCGTGTACTCCGGGTCCCACTTCATCTCCAACGGAAAATCCGATTGAATGACTCCGACAGTGAAAGGTTGCTCCCCGTAGTCCGCTGGAGCGATCAGCGCCGCGCCAATTCCATGGGCAAGCGCCGCCACGCCCACCGCGCACGCAATGCGCACCGCGCGGCGTTTCGCTTCCGCAATCGCTTGCGACAACAACGCACCCGTAAGGACCAGCACCCCGGACAGCATCGGCACGCCTCCAATCGCCGCCAACTGCGCGAACGCCAGATCCGGGCCTTGCGAATATCCCAACGCGCCCCAGCCGAACCCGGTAAACAGGAACGATTGCGCGTGCTCCATCCCAACCCACAGCACCGCCAGAACCAGCGCGGACGGTAGCATCGCCAGCCGCGCGCGAACCATCGCCCACGCCCATCCGGTTATGCCCCAATACAACCCCATGATTCCGCTGAGAGCCACGTATCCCCACACGGCCCAGCCGCCCGCCCAATACACATTGGACAGCAGCCAATGCAGAAGGATGAGGTAGAAGATCGAGCCGGCAAGGAAGAAACGCGTGAAGGCCGCGCGCGCATCGCTGCGCCATGTAGATACGAGCAATGGGATCAGGCCCACCCACGCCAACGGATAGACGTGCTGCGCGGGAAACGCCAACCCCAAGGCGGCGCCCGTTACAAGATATGCAGGAATGGATCGAGGGTTGAACTTCATGGGAGCCGGATCATGCGGAAGCCAACACCGCAAATGCAACCCACGGCGCTTCGCGAAATGGAAACAACCGCCGGTTCGCGCCCCTCGATCGCGACTTCAAGGAAGAGCCTACAACTCCTCCTCCATCATGTCGATCTCCTGCTGGATCCGCTCCCGATTCGTCCACTCAACCTCCTTCCAGAAATTGAGCGCGCTGGCCATCGGCTGCTTGTCTTCGCGCAGATTCACGACCGTCGGCGAAATGAAGATCAGCAATTGGCTGTTGTACGCCTCGTTCGACCGCCCTCGGAACGGAATTCCGATCACGGGCAGCACGCCGATTATCGGCACGCGCCGTTCGGCCTTACGCACCACACGGCTCGACAGTCCGCCAATCACCAACGTTTGCGTGTTCGGCACCAGCACCGACCCGTTCTGCGAACGCGTCGAAAACACCGGCACCTGCAATCCCTGTATCGGCGTCGCCTTCAACCGATCGACCACTTCCAACTGGGTGATGTCGATCTGAATGAGTTCCGGCGAGAGTATCGTGGGCATAATATCGATGTTCACGCCGATCTGGCGCCAGTCGATGTTCAAGATGGGTACATTCGTCACCGGTGTCAGCGCGACGCCCTGGAACGGGATCTCTTCACCGGCCTTGATCATCGCATGCTGGCCGTTGTTCACCAACAACTCGGGCTTGCTGATCAAGTCGGAATCCGTCGTCTTCTCGATCGCGCGGAAGATGCCCTCAAGCGTCCCCCTGTCCGAATCGATGATGTTGAACGACATGCCTGCCCCGCGTCGCGTGCTGATATTGTATTCGCCCGGACGAGACGCATCCGCCGACAAGGCATTCCCTGACGTCCACCTCGTCCTCGATTCCGGCGCAAGCCGGACATTATCCGGATATGGATTCCCATCCGGCGCGGGCATGGTGGCGTCGAACGTATTCGCCGACGGCGTGAACGTTTGCGTGCGCGCACGCTCCACCGAACCGCTCTGCTCCACTCCTCGCACAAAGCGCGTATAGTTCAAGTTCGCGCCGATGTCCCGCGCACCGTTCTCGTCCGTCTGGCTGATCCACACCTGAATCTGAACCTGCGGGATCTGTATCACAGGCGGTGGCGGTGGCGGAGGAGGTGGCGGCGGTGGCGGGGCTGCCGCAGCCGCATCAGGTGCGGGAGCTGGTGCAGCCTCAGGTGCTGGAGCCGGCGCCGACGCAGCTTCAGGTGCCGGTGCTGGTGCTGGCGCAGCTTCAGGTGCTGGTGCCGGTGCTGGAGCCGGCGCTGGCGCAGCTTCAGGCGCTGGTGCCGGTGCTGGGGCCGGTGCTGGAGCTGGCGCCGGTGCTGGCGCTGGGGCCGGCGCTGGTGCAGCTTCAGGTGCTGGTGCTGGTGCTGGTGCTGGGGCCGGTGCTGGTGCAGCTTCAGGCGCTGGTGCTGGGGCCGGTGCTGGAGCCGCCTCTTGTGCTACGGCAATCACGCCAGAAAGCACCAGTAGAATGGCAATGACGATTTGGTAGACCGCGTGTTTCACTTCGGCGGCCCTCCCAACTGTGATTCGAGGCTTCCCTCTTCCTTCTTCTCTCCGCTCACACCTTCGGCAATTCCCTCCGGTATGCTCGTAATCCCCCCGATCACTCCGCCAATGACATCCGTGGGTTTCAGGCGCTCTTTTCCTTCCTTATCCTTGAGCTCTTCCGCTTGTTCCTCTTCGCGAGCGTCCATACCTTGCTCGTCGGCCACCGTATACGCCGGCCGCCAAGTCTCGGCCTTGATGAAGAACACCAACTCGCGGCGCTGCTCCTCCGACTCGCGATTGCCCAAGGTGGAAGTCGCCGGCGTTCCGCCTATTTCCCCGGGAATGAACCTGCTGGCCAATCCCGTCGCGAACTCCTCGACTTTCGACAAGCCGGGCACCGTATCCAAATTCTTGATCTTGCGGTTGCGGAACAACCCGCCCAGAATCAACACCTGACCATGGCGCACCCACACGCTGGTATCGATACTGCGCTGCACAAATGTCGGCGCGGCGATACGGCTCGCCCCCACGATCCGGTTGTCCAAGGCCACGATGATGTCTTCACCCAATTCCTTCACTTCGGCAATCAGGTCCAGATTGATGTACGTGTCCTGCGTCGTATTCCAGTTCTGATCGTCGTCGATCACGTCCGGAACGTGCACCGTTAACGTCACGCCGGTCGGACGAAACTTCGTCGCCGTCACCACCGTCGTGCCCACGACCGTCGGTGATTCGTAAGGGTTCTCTTCGATGGTCTTGATGATCGTCGGCGCCGCGGAACGCACCATCACCATCGCCTTCGGCCTCGACAGGATAAACGCCCGGTTCTCGTTCACGAGCGCCTGCAACAGAACTTCCAGATCCCCTTCGCCCATGCGAAGCCTATCCAGAAAGACCGTGATCGCGCCCTCCGAATCCAAGGGGAAGGTCAGGTCCGCGGTCGTGATCGCTCCATTTCCGCTCGACACCCGCCCATACGGACGCGGCTCGTTGCGGCGCGCGAAAAACACGCTCACCCCGGTCTCGACACCCTTGGTGGCCTGAAACTCCACAATCTTCACCGAGACGCTCACCTGCTGCGGCGCCCCCGTTTGAATCGGCGTCGGGAGAACGACCGGCACCAAGGCCGGCGGTGGCGCTTCCCCCGCCCACGCGCCGCACGTCGCGAGCAGCGCAAGCGCTAGTAACTTCTGTAACTTCACGGTACCCCTCTCATCGTTCGAACGAACCCACCGCTTCATACCGATAGATGTTCTCGATATCGTCGAAGTTGCTGAACCGAACGCTGAACGCGCGGCTCTCCCCGGGGTTCAATCTCCCGATATTCGCCGTGGTCGTGTCGTACACGACATTGCCGAAGCCGTACAACGTTACCATCACTTGAACGCCATACAACACACTGTCGCTTCGGTTCACGGCTTGGCCAGTCACGCTGTAGTACAAAGGTTGCCGCGTGAACAAATCCTCTCCGCTTCGGAACGATGACATATTTACAATCACCAGCGGCTGCTTCTCCACCTCGCGCCGCTGCACTTCCATCGGTGTCAGCACCAAATACTGCCCCGACGGCATAATCTCGATTCTACTTGCCAAAAGCGGATCGGTCGCGCGCTCCGGATGCTCTTGCACCACCCGCGCGTACATCGTCCCCGCGTTCTGATAATCCCCGCGCTTCCACAACAGGTCCGCAAGCTCCCACTGCAAATCGAGATTGCCCGGCTCGGCGTTCAGCTTGCCGCTCAGCTCCTCGATGCGCGCGTCCAGCTTCTTCGCTGTCCAATACGTTTTCTCATACTCTTCCGTCAGCGTTGCCGCCAACTTCTTGCTCTCCTCGGCGTGCGGCCCATCCGGAGCAATTCGCAGATACTCGTTCAAAACGTCGATGGCGTCCCGGTAACTCTTCACTTCCTTGTACGAAAGCCCCAACAGATACCGCGCCTCCAGCGCCGCTCGCGAATTCGGATAGTTCGATATGATTTGCAGCAACCGCGGGATCACCACCGTGTAGTCGCCGTGTTCCACCATATACTTGGCTTCGCTAAGGGCCTGTTGGCCCCCGGAGCCGCTCATCGTCGAGGGCTTCTTGGACAACGGTTCCGCCGACGGCGCCGTCGCTCGCGGCGTAAAACAACCCGCCACAAGCACTGCCGTCAGGACGCACCCACCCACCAGATATCGTGTCACTGTGCTTCTCATCCGATTACCGTACTGCACATCGTCACTTGCCTTTCGACTCCGAGTTATGCCCTTTGCCGTTGCCATTCGACGATTTGTTCATGACTTCCAGGATAAGCGGCGTGATGTCTTCCGCGGGAATCGGCGGCTTCAAGCCCCCCAAATACCCGTGCGCCGCTATCAAGTCGTATTCCGTTTCCTGGCCAACCTGCGATATCGCCTTCACGACCCGATCACTGGCCTGGCTCATCAAAATCCAATACTTCCCCGTCCCCCGCTCGATTTTCTTCTTTTTTAACTCTTTGTATTCCGGCGTCTCTTTGATCAGCTCGTCGTATTGTACTTCAGACGGCTTCTCGAAACCACTCGCCGTACCCCAATATATCTTCTGAGGGTCTAGCTGATCCGCGGGGATCGAGTACATCTCCGCTAACGCCACCGACGTTACGATGAGAGCAGCCAGCCCAATGATTGCCCGGCTGGAATTACGCATGCCGCCTACCCCTCTTGCGTCATCGCGACTCACCGCACCCTGAGTCGTTTTCGCGCCTGCAGGTCCACCTTCCAGCGTCGAACCCTCGTTCTCGTTTCTTCGGCAACCGCCTCTCCTTCGCGTATGCACTCCCGAATACACTCGGAATGCCTACTGCCACCTCGCCTGCGCACCCCCCGGTTTCACCTCCATCCGAGGAAGTTCAGGCCCCCTTTTCGGCCACTTCGGCTCAAAAAGCACATGAATCCACACCGGCTATATACCCCCGAGTTGCCTAAAGTTCCCCGTCCACCACCCAAAAACTTCGGGAATATTGCTCCAATCTGGTGCATATCCATGGTATGTCTTTGCCCTCTATAAGCTTGTACCGCACAAAATATAGTACCCCCATTTACCATATTCCCAACACCTAGCCCCCCGTTTTTCACCCCTCCTCCACCCCCGTAGACGCCCCCTCTCTGCTCAAGAGACCCCAGTCCGTCCAATCCGTCCAATCCGTCCAGCCCGTCCAAATGCTCTCTATCCCTATCTCTATCCCTATCCTCATCTTCACCTTCATCTTCATCTTCAATTTGAAATCTGAAACCTGAAATCCAAAATCCAAAATCCAAAATCTAAAATCCAAAATCAAACCGCCAGTCAACACCCGCCCCGACCGCTGCGTTAAACTCTTTGACTGCAACCCAACCGCCTCTTAGAATGGGTGCCTGTTGTTCACGCTACGCCCTACGGTCGAAAGGACTCCTCCATGACAAGGCTCCGCCTCTGGCATGCTGCCCTTGTATATACCCTTGGCTGCGCCATTGCGCTTCCGGGCGTGCTCGCCCAATCGCCGCAGCCAGCCGCGCCCCAATCGCCCCAACGCCTCTGGATTACGCAAGCGGGCCAGTCCGGCGATCGCGGGGTGACCCTTTCCGTTCGTGTGGATCCGGAGTACACCCTTCCGGCGATTCTTCACATCGAATGCGACCTCGAAAGCGTGGACCCCATCGACCATGTTACCGTCACCCTGAGCGTAGTTGACTCCACGGATGTCCCTGCATTCGAGTCCAAACTCGTCGTCGACGCGGTCCAGGGCATGTCGCCCTGCCTGTTCACGTGGGATACGGCCGGCTTGAAGAACGGCGTCTATCGCGTCGAACTAGCTGCCGTTCGCTCTTCGAACGTACCCCTCGCTAACCTCGCCCTGATGGCCGAAGTCATATCCGAAGGCGACGTACTCGCTTCCCTCGACAAGGCCGAAGCGGCGGCCACCGCAATGTCCCGTCTCGCGGAATCGCTTGCCTCCAGCGGCAAGCCTTCGCTCCTCGGAACCATGCGGTCCGCCATCGCCAGCGACGCCCTGCCCAAAGCACGCGCCGCGCACGCCCAAGGCGATTGGCGCCGGGCGCACACCTCTGCCAACGCCATCATCGCCATGATGCAAGGGCTTGCCCTCGAACTCGCGTTCCGGGGGGCCGCGGGCGGTCCCTCTTCCTCCCCCACTCCGGCCAGCCTGAGTAAGCTCGACGTCCGGGATGGGAACTTCTATTCAGGCGGCCAGCCCGTCTATCTCATCGGCACCCTCGGTGGCGACGACCTTCCCGACACGTTCCCGACCCTGCATCGCTACGGCCTGAATCTCGCCGTCTACACCATCAGCCCCGATCAAACGCTCTCCGGCGCCGAGGTCTCCCCGGCCTTCAAGGCCCAGCTCGACCGCCTGTTTGACGCAGCCAACGCCAATAACATCAGCGTGGCCGTGCAGCTCGCTCCCCACCGCGTACCCGCGTCCATACTCGAAAAGTGGCCCGCCCTCACTGAAAAGGGCGGCGGCAGCTTCCCCTACGACCTCACCACCCCACAGGCGCGCACCCTCATCGAGTCGCACCTGCGCGCCGTCGCGACGCACGTCGCAGGCCGCCCCATGCTCAACAGCCTCATCCTCGCCGAAAACCCCGAATTCCATATGGAAGGCGAGGCCGTCCGGCAAGGCTTCATCGCTTCGGTTCGCAGTTCCTATAACGACCGGAATACCATGAACCGGCTGTGGCGGACTCGCTACCTGGATTTCGACGAAATCACGCTCGACCGAACGCTCGAACGTCCCCCCTATCAATACGATCTTCAGATGTATCACCGGAAACTCGGTACGGAATTCCTCGCGTGGATGGCTTCGCTCGCCGATACCGCCGCTCCCGGCACCCCCGTCCAAGTCGAATGTTCCGACCACGTCTTCCACAAAGGCGAGTCAAGTGCCGGCATCGACCGCGAAGCCCTGGCCCACGCCATGGATATCCAAGGCTGCTCAACGCTTACTCCCCCCGGCGAAATCACCGCCTACGCGTTGATCGCCGAACACGGCATGTACTACACGCTGCTTCGTTCCTTGAACCCGCAGACCCCTGTGTTCGACTCCGAATGCTGCCTGCACAAGGACCTCAAGGCGAATTCCTTCGCGCTCCTGCGCTCCCTCGCATGGGACGGCATACTCTCCGGCGCGGATGCCCTGGCCATTCCTTTCAAGTCCACACCCGAATCTCCCCTGAATCTGCTGGACGACCCCGAGGCCATGAATGGCCTGGTCACCGCCTGCCAGGAAGTGAATCGCCTTTCGACCGTCATCTCCGCGTTTCAGGCCGCCCCTTCCCCGGTGGCAATCCTCTGGAGCACCTCGTCGCACATATATAAGGATGGCGACCCCTTTTCCGACTCCGTCCGCAACGCCTATCTCGGATGCAACACGTTTGGCTATTCCACCCGCTTCATCACCGAAAACCAGTGCGCCAGTGGCGAACTCGATGGCGTCAAGATCCTCGTCATTCCCGCCGTGCTCGCCATCTCCGACGAAGCCTTCGACGCCATGAACGCCTATATCGAGAAGGGCGGCGTTACCATCCGCACCGGCGAGCCAATCCCCTACAACCCCCACGGCCATTCGCGCTCCAACACCCTGACTACAGCGGCGCGCACCGTCTTCCTCCGCGGAAGCATTACTCCGAAAAGCTACCTGCACGCCCTCGATGCAGCCAACGCTCTGCTCGGCGATACCCAGTTCCCGCGCCCCATCAACCAATACGACTACCCCCTCGAAGACGTAAAGTCCCGCGACTGCGTTATCGACGGCGTCCACTACCTGTATCTCATCAATCTGCGCGAGGAACCCGTCGCCCTCTCGTTGCAAGGCGGCTACCTCACCGGACGCGACCTCATCTCCGGTTCGCCCGTCGCCTTTCCACAGACGGTCGCCCCCCTCACGCCCATGCTCATTCGGCTCGACGAACCGGCTACGGCCAGCGTACAGAATGCCGCGCCCGCCCAGGAAAAGGCCGTCCCAACCGCCGCAGTCGAACCCGTTGGAGCAGAGACGAACGAAAAAGCAGGGGCCAACGCTTCAGGCAGAGCCTCCCATAAGTCCTCGGACGCAGGGAAGAAGCCGTGACGCGTGCAACCGTTCTGCTCATCTTCGCAGTCTTCGTGAGTCTAGGTAGCGCCGGGGCCGCTCCCGTAATCCCTTCGGAATTACCGGCCATCGCAGAACTGCCGGACCCGCTCCGCTTCCAAGACGGCTCGACCGTTCGCTCTCCCGAAGACTGGGAAAAGCGCCGCGCCGAGATGAAGCGGCTGCTGCTCGACTACGAATACGGACATCTCCCGTCAGGCCCCTTCAACGTAGAAGCGGCATCGGTCGAAGACCTGGGCTCCGAGGAGATCCAAACCACCCATCATCGGCTTGTCCATCTCGTCGTAGACCCTGCCAAACGGGTGCCAATCGACCTCCACCTATACACACCCGTTGCCGCCAAAACGCCCATGCCCGTTATCGTCGGCATCGGCAAGGGGTGCCCCAACATCGCCGAACTCAACAGCCGAGGCTACGCCTTCGCCTGCTTCGCCCACCGCGAACTCGACCCCGACACCGAGGGCCGCGACGACATCGGCCCTGCCCAAGCTGCCTACCCCGAGTGCGACTGGGGGAGCGTCGCTATCTGGGCTTGGGGCGCCTCCCGCGCCCTCGATTACCTGCTCACCCAACCCGAGTTCGATAAAGGTCGCGTCGTCGTCACCGGCCACTCCCGCACCGGCAAAGCCGCGCTCCTCGCCGGAGCCCTCGACGAACGCTTCGCAGTCGTCGTCCCCAACGGTTCCGGGTGCGGCGGCGCAAGCGCCTACCGCGTCTACTCGAAAAACTGCGAAAACCTTGCCCTCATCACCAACCCCAAACGCTTCTTCAGTTGGTTTAAGAACGACTTCGCCCAATTCGCAGGCAACGAGACTCGACTCCCCTTCGACCAGCACTTCCTGCGCGCCCTCATCGCCCCCCGCGCCGTCCTCTGTACCGAAGCCAAAGAAGACATCTGGGCCAATCCCGACGGCAACCAAGCCGCCTTCAAAGCCGCCCAACCCGTCTTCGATTTCCTCAACGTCCCCACCCACAACGCCCTCCACATCCGCGAAGGGCAACACGACCAACTCGCCGAAGACTTCCAAGCCCTCCTAGACTTCGCCGACACCATCTTCAAGAAGACTACGACTTCCACAAGCCACTGAGTGCGTCTTTCCCCCCTGTCCATCGCTTCCAGACCGTCCATGTCGTCCGCCGCGCCTGCCCTACGGAGCCTCGTGCACGGGTCTCGGCTCTGTCCTCAAGAACGTACGCCTCCCACTTGACACCCCACTCGGAATACATGATAATCAAATACGTATACATACTTGATGTACATACTAACCGTCGAGGACCCACCATGAAAGCCATCGTCGCCGAACGCGGTCAGATCACCATCCCAAAGGCCATCCGCGACAGCCTCGGCCTAACCCCAGGCGTCGTCCTCAACCTGCGAGAAGAAAACGGCCGCATCGTGGCGGAGAAGGCCCCGACCGAAGACCCCTTCGCCAATGTCCTCGGCTGTCTCACCCTGGACAAGTCCACCAGCGAAATCCTCGCGGATCTCCGGGACGCACAATGATCACAGCCGTCGACACAAGCGTGCTCATCGACGTATTTCGCAATGACCCCAAACACGCCACGACATCCATGGAGGCGCTGCGACGCTGCACAAAGGAAGGCCGCCTCGTCGTCAGCGACATTGTATGGGCGGAACTTGCAGCGCTCTTTCCTTCACGCGAGATGCTGGAAGAGAAGATGGCCATTCTTGGAATCGGCTTCCTTCCGATGGACCAGACAGCCGCATCCCAAGCCGGCGAGACGTGGCGGCGCTATCGCGAGCGCGGCGGCGAGCGAAAACGGGTCATCGCCGATTTCCTCATCGCCGCCCATGCCCAAACACAATGCGACCGCCTGCTCTCCCGCGACAGAGGGTTCTACAGAGACTACTTCACCGCCCTCACGCTGATTGACCCCTCCGCGCCCTCTTCAGCCTCTGACTGATCACGCTGCGCATCCGCGACTTCCGCGCTATCCATGGTGAACCTCCCTCTCTTCCTCGTGCCAGTCCGTACTACAATCTGACACTTTCCTGCATTTCTTCGCAGAAGTTCTTGCTGCGATATCAACATACGGTATGGACTCCGTGCGCCATAGCCCCGGCGCGAATGCGTTTCTTTCATCTTGTCAATCGTGTGAATCCTGTCCATTCAGCCCGCCCCCTGCCCGGCTCTACTCCATTTCTCCTTGTCTCTTCCTCATCAATGTTCATCGGTGTGAATCGGTGGCCGAGTCTCTTGGGTTGCGGTTGTTCTTCTCTGCGTTCCTTTGCGTTCACTGCGACTCTGCGTTGAGATTCTCTTTGTTCAGGTTGCGGCCATGCTCCGCCGTGTTGGTCCATCCCCCCCGTGAAAACCCTCCCCGCCTTGCAGTACAGTTACCCCATGATCAATATCTGCGAACTCATCCCCAATCCTATTCTCGAAGTCGACGCCCACGGTC
>JBHEKO010000131.1:0-4918 GCA_041859475.1 Candidatus Hydrogenedentales bacterium | reverse complement strand
TGCGGCTCCGAGAAACTCGTCAAACAACTCAGCGCCTTCGCCCCCATGTCCGGCTCATCCGCGGCATCCGCGCCCACGCCCTGCGGCGCAAGCTCCTGCTGCCAAATGTCCGGCGGCGGCTGCCCCTACAATTAGGACGCGTCACACGCGGGTCCCTCATCAAGCAGGGCTGCAAATACCCCTTTCGCCATCGCAAACGACATCTGCTCCTACTCGAGAGGGGCGATCCTGCTTAGGGCCAATTGCTTTTGCGCCTTGCTCCAATTCTCAAGAAGCTCGTTCTGATGCATCGAGGCCCATTCGATGACGATGCCCAGCGCGCGCGGAGGCAATTGGCCGGCAAATACGGAAAGCTCGCGAATGTCGATTACGACCGTGTGCTCTCCGTACTCCGCGTGAAAATGGGGGGGGTTATGGTCGTCAAAGAACATCTTGATGACGATTCCAAAGAAGCGGCTGATTTCAGGCATGAATTGGCACGCGATTCGCCGCGGGAAAGACGTCCTCCACCTTCTTGCCCGTTGCCTGTAGGTAGAGCGAATCCGGACACAAGTCGATCAACTCATCCCAAATCAATTCTCCAGACGAGCCGATACGCACATTCTCGAAATTACAGTATTCGTTCCAGTATGCGAATACGCCCTTGCCGGCCAGGTGAGCGAGGCTGACGGTGCCTCGTTCTCCTGAGTCGAAGACAAGTTCCAGTCTGTACTCCGAGAGTACCTGAACGTTGGCAACTTTTTGCATGAAACTGACTCCAAAGCTGATTCAACCATAGCACTTGGGATTCAATCTGGCAAGAGGTTGTCATCAAGACTTGCGATCAACAGTCCCACCCAGGCCCTTCGTCTAGACTGCCCGTCAGAAGTGACCTTTCATCCGCGTCATCCGTATGACAATCTGTTTGAATGTCATCTTCCTTCACCTTTTCGCAGAAGTTCATTCTCTATTCTTCTTCCGCGTTCCTCGGCAATCTGTACTACTAACTGTCAACTTCGTCGTTTCTTTCGCGGAAGTTTGTCCTATGTTCTTCTCTGCGTTCCTCTGCGAGCTTTGCGGCTCTGCGTTGAGATTCTCCTTCTTTTGGCTGCGGCGCTGTCGCGCCGTGCAATACGTGGCGGACTTCACTTCTTTCTCTTATCACTCTCTTATCACTTCATTGCTGTCAGTCCTTTGCATTCCCCGCCTTCTCGATTACAAACTCGATGATCGCCCGCGCATCCTCGTAATTCGTCTGATGCCCCTCTTCCTCGCGAAATATCAGCAACACTTCCCGGCCCATGGCCTTCAGCACATTCGCGAGCCGTACCACACTGTCGGGCGGGACAGACTCGTCTTTCCCCGACGCCGTGATCCCCACCGGCATGGTGAACTTCTCCGGCCAATACTCCGCGCTGCGATTCTTGTACTCGAGCGGAACCTCCGCCTTCGTTCCGCCGAACGATTCGCGAATCGCGTCCTGGAAATTCTCGTACAGCAGATGGTTCGCCGTACCGTTCATGGATGCGGCGCCCGCGATCAGGTCCGGGTGTAGCGCGGCAAACGTGAGCGTCCCCGTACCCCCCATCGACCCCCCGCATAGAAACACGCGCCCAACACTGTATTTCGCCTTGAGCTCGCCGATGATCTGAACCAGATCGGCCTCCGCCTTAGGGCCCATCCACGACGTCTTCGCCCGATAGTCCGGCGCGACGTAGATCATGCCGTGCGCGGCGGCCGCATCCCGCGCGGCGCGGCACTCGTCGCGATCGACGGTAACAAACTGCCACCGGTCCGACCCATGGCCATGCAACGCGATGAGGACATCGTGCCCCGCATCGGTCTTGAAATCCGCGGGGAGCACCACGACATATCGCTGCTCCGATCCATCGACCTGCGCGGTGAACGCAACATCGATCGGATGTGACGCCGATTGACACAACGCCGACCCGCTGACACCAAGGCTCACAACGACCAACACCATCTGTCCGTACGCGTTCATGTGCTTCAACTCCCATGGCCAAACAGGAAATTCGCGGAAAAGCCAATCGTAGCACAGGCGCGCCCCATGGCAGGGCTCCAAACGGCCAAAGGGCCTGGCCCCGAGCCGCCTGGAAGTCCTATGGCCCGCATTTGCCTTTTGGTCCCTGTGGTCCCTGTGGTCCCTGTGGTCCTTTTGGTTCCTGTGGTCCTTTTGGTCCTGGTGGTCCTTTTGGTCCTTTTGGTCCTTTGCCCCCGCCCCCGGAGATCCGCCACCCCAAAAGCTGGTATACTCTTATAACGACGCAGGTGCGAGGAAGACGCGTGGAACCTGATTTCTCGAAGATCCCGCCGCCAAAGAGCTTGTGGATGCACATCTGCAAGGTGGTCGGGGAAATGAACCGGACGCGGCCAGCCAGTGCCTACTTGCTGATTGCGATGGTCATTGTCTTGTTGCTCGGGTGCCAGATTGCCGATTTCCGCGAGGACCCGCGCCGCTTTGCCCTGTTTCTGATTATGCTGTTTGTGTTCTTTTTTGCGGTTATGTTGCGCGCCATCATCGACTTCTTCGAGATCGCCCGGAATCACATCCGGGAGCGCGAGAAGCTATTCAAAACGACGATCGGCGAAAAGGAGTTTATCGGGGAGCTGGGTCGTCGCGTGTCGGAGAACCGGGCTAAAGAGTGACGGACCGGTATCGGCGGAACCGGCGCGCGTCACAACGCCTTCGCATTCACCCGTTTACACATCGTGAATACCATACTTGCACTCATACCAAATTGGATCGGCGACGTAGCCATGTGCACGCCCGCCCTGCGGGCATTGCACAAACGCTGGCCCGCCGCCCGCATCACCATCGCGGGAAAACCCGCGTGTTGCGAACTGCTGCGCGGACTGCCCTACATCCACCGGATTGAAGAAGTCCCCGCGCGAGCCCCCTTGCCGTCCCTGCACGAAGCTGCCCACGCCCTCGCACCCCACGCCCGCGACTTGGCCGTCGTCTTCCCCCATTCGGCCCGCGCCGCCTTCCTGGCATGGCTCACCGGCTCGACACAGCGCATCGGCTACGCGCGCGGTGGCCGCTCCATGCTCCTCACCGGCCGCGTAAAGCCCCACTACGTCGGCGGGCGCATCGAACCCGTCTACATGACCCAAGAATACCTCGAACTCGTGAAAGCCCTGGGCTGCGAAGACGACGGCGAAGGCCTCGAACTCTGGGCCGACCCGCTAGAAGTCGAAGGCATGCGCACCCGGTTGCAAGGGCGCGGCCCTGTCGTGGGGATCGCCCCCGGCGCCGCCTTCGGCGTCAGCAAATTGTGGCCCGCCGAACGATTTGCCGCTGTCGCCGATATGCTCGCCGACAAGGCCGGCGCGCAATGCGTGCTACTGACCGGCCCCGGCGAAGAACGCACCCGCAACGCCGTGCGCGCCGCCGCGAAACGCCCCCTGCTCCAGCTCGACGGCGGCATGCCCACCATCGACTCCATGAAAGCCACCGTCGCCGCGCTAGACCTCCTCGTCTGCAACGATTCCGGCGCCCGCCACGTGGCCGTCGCCTTCAAGGTCCCTACAATCTGCATCATGGGACCTACCTCGCCCAAATACTCCTGCGGCCCCTACGAACGCGGCGAAGTGGTGCGCGAAGACGTGGACTGCGGCCCCTGTCAAAAACCCGTCTGCACGACAGACCACCGCTGCATGACCCGGATCGCGCCCGAGCGCGTCGTGGAAGCGGCGCTGAAACACTTGCCCAAGCAAGAGAACTGAGCGCCAAAATCACCTGGCCCTCTCGGCC
Source organism: Candidatus Hydrogenedentales bacterium (assembly GCA_041859475.1). GTDB lineage: Bacteria > Hydrogenedentota > Hydrogenedentia > Hydrogenedentales > SLHB01 > JAIBAQ01. The sequence continues at coordinate 1,164 of JBHEKO010000131.1, read as the reverse complement.
CTTGCTGTCCCTGAAGTCCCTACGACAATCCGGCAACTTCTTCGTCTTCTTCGCAGAAGTTCAATCTCTGTTCTTCTCCGCGTTCCTCTGCGACCACTGCGACCTTTGCGCCTTTGCGCCTTTGCGTTGACTTCTTCTCCCCGTGTTCCCTGTGTCCCGTGGCTTGAAACTCTCCCCGCTCTTCATCAATGTTCATCGGTGTGAATCGGTGGCCGAGTCTCTTGGATTGTTGCTACGCTGCGTTAAGCCAATCCGTGATGTTGAGAAGCCGTTATGCCCGTTTGCGCAACCGGTGCACAGCAAACCCCACCAACCCAAACGCCATCAAAGTGACGCTTGCCGGTTCCGGCATGACGCCGCCATTACCCTGGACAGTCCCCGTCAGGTTAAACGCGAGGTCGAACGGATGATCGGAGTTGGTGCTCCATATGTCGTAGCCGTACCGGTACCAGAACCGGCCCCCTACGTTGTTGCTGGAGGACCACAACCAGTCGTCACTGCTGGACGCCGTCGGCGAGCTGTTCGTGATGGAGACGTAGTAGGTCTGGCCCATGCTCAAAGTCAGCGGACTGAAGTTCACGGAATAGGAATAGACGTCGTGCGTGGAGGTGCCGCCCCCCGCAATGAAGTCCACGCCCGTGTCCACTCGGTTGGCGCCGCCTGCCGCCACGTTGCGAAACGAACTGATGGCAGGGCGGGACCCGGCCTCCTGCGAGTAGAATGAAATCGTAAACACATCTTCCGGCGGCGGCGTGTTGCCGTAATACACGCCAAACCACTCAATCCCCGTGATGGTCGCGACCTCGTCGCTGCCCGTGAAGCCGAAGAAGTTCTCGGCGCACTGCTGCCCGTAGCCATCGGCGTCCGAGAAGAACGCTCCCTCCAAGTCTGGAGTACCGTTATCGAAAATGATTGTTGCGCCCGACAGCGGCGCGCAGAAGCACAAAATCATCAAAGACAGACCCGTCCACGATAGCGTTTTCATGGCTCTGGACCCCCTCCCCTCGATTACTACCTACCCAATGCCCAATGGCCTGCACTACGGCCAAAGAACACGGGCAAAACCGCGGCGCGGGTCCTCCAGGTAATCTTCCGCAGCCGGAGTTTTCGCGCGCAGTCATCGCCATTCTAGCACTTTTGTGCCTGCCGTCGCGCAATTTCTTC
>JBHEKO010000429.1:0-8187 GCA_041859475.1 Candidatus Hydrogenedentales bacterium | reverse complement strand
AACTTGCCAGTTCAGTCAGGCTGGACCTTGGTGAACGTGCCTCGTGAAGACCTGCACGCCAATTGAATAGGCGGGTTGGAAAACCCGCCCTCCGAAGAGGCTCAAGTCTTCAGGCGCCTATCGTGATGCGTTGTGGACGAGTACGCCCAATTCCGTGCGGGCGATCACTATCGGAGCGGCATCGGTGACGTCGACGCGGGCGCACCACGCAATGTCAGATTCCAGGTTGACCGCCCTCAGCTTCTCTGCGTGCGGGGCGTTCGCGAAGAGGAGTGGGATCCCTTCGTCTTCAATACGACGGCGCCAGTATGCGTCCAAATCGCTGCCTTCGCCGACAGGCAGGCCAGAGATCGCGGCGAGGTGGGCAGATGCCACCCAGTCTTCTTGTGCGTTGAAATCGGGGTCGCCGTAGAGCCCCGCCGGGACGATGACTATATCGGCCTTGTGCGACACCGCGGCGCGGATCACGGTGGATGCGTTGGTCGTTGTTCCCATGTAGACCGCCTGAGCGCCCCAACATGCAACGAGCCGTTGCGCACCCGTCGTCGTCGTGAAGACGACGTCGCGGTTCTTGGCGGCCTCGACGGTCTGGGGACTGTTGCCGAAATCGAAGCCATCCGGCGGCACTCCGCCGCGCTCGCCGAAGAGCAGCGCGTCAGGCATTTCTCGTTTAACGGCAAAGGCCTCTTCGACCGTCCGCACCACAAGCAGTTGCCGCGCGCCCGCGTGCAGCAGCATCGCGGCCGTGGCGCTCGCGCGCAACGCGTCGACGACGATAGCGACGCAGCCGCGCTCAACCGCAAACTGGCATCCCGCCTCGCCTTCGATTAGGTGTATGTGCATGATGACCCCATTGTTCCTGGACAAACTTCAAGAAGTATGGCTCCGGGAAGCGTTGCCGCCCGGAGCCACTTCCGCTTGTGTGTACAGTGAACTATTGTATCATGCAAGCCTTTACCTTGTCATGCCTTCGACCGGATTGCCACTTTCGAATCTGCCGGTGCGTCGAATGCCGGTTCCGATTGCGACGTGACGGACCAGCCTGTTTTGAGACCCACCACAAACCAGCCGAGCGCGAGCACGCCGATTGCGAAGACGGTGTCGCCGATCACGCGCATCCAACGCAACGTGTCCATGAGGCCGGTGTGCATGAAGTCTGCCGACCGCGCGTGCCACATGCCGTCATTGACGCTAGCCCACGTTTGCAGCAGGCCGCGCGGCAAATCGCTCAGCAGCACCATTAGCGCCAGTCCAATGTTGATCGACCAGAACGCAAAGCTGAGCGCGCCCGTGCGCCACACGTTTCGCGCGGCAAGCCCCTTCAGGCAGAAGAGCATAAGGCCGATCCCCAGCATGCCGTATACGCCGAAGAGGGCCGTGTGGCCGTGCACGGCGGTGGTGTTCAGCCCTTGCATGTAGTACAGGGCGATAGGGGGATTGATCAGGAATCCGAACAATCCTGCACCTACGAGATTCCAGAATGCGACCGCCACGAAGCAGTAGATGGGCCACTTGTACGCGGATATCCAGGGCTTCGCCCGGCTCAGCGTCAGATTCTCGTAGGCTTCGAACCCGATGAGCACGAGCGGTACGACCTCGAGCGCGCTGAATACCGAGCCAAGCGCCAAGACGGCTGTGGGGGTTCCCGCAAAGTATAAGTGATGGAACGTGCCTATGATGCCACCCGCGAGAAAGATCGTCGTGGCAAACAGTACCGCCGCCGTGGCGGTCACGGTCTTGAGGAGGCCCATGCGCGTGAAGAGGAACGCGATGACTACCGTGGCGAAAACCTCAAAGAACCCTTCCACCCACAGATGCACAACCCACCAGCGCCAGTATTCCGCAATCGCGAGATGTGTGTGCTGTCCCCACATGAGGCCAGCGCCGTAGAAGAGCGCGATGGCGAAGCTGGAGATGAAGAACAGCAGCAGGAGATGGCGGTTTGCGCCGGGTTGCCGCAGTGCCGGCCACAAGGCGCGCCCCATCAGGAACAGCCAGATGAACAGGCCCGCGAACAGGAAGATCTGCCAGAAGCGGCCCAAGTCGACGTATTCGTAGCCCTGGTGCCCGAACCAGAAGTTCATCTCGAATCCCATGCGTTGCCGTGTGCCGTACCAGGTGCCAAACATCGAGCCAACGACGATGACGAGCAGCGCGCCGAAAAGCACGTTCACCCCCAGTTTTTGCAGCTTGGGCTCATACCCGGACACCGCCGGCGCCATGAAGAGGCCCGTGGCCAGCCACGCCGTGGCAATCCAGAAGATTGCGAGTTGCGTGTGCCATGTGCGCGTCACCGCATAGGGCAGCCATTCCGCCAACGGAATCCCGTAGAACCCCGAACCTTCCACGCCATAGTGTGCCGTGACCGCGCCCATCAGGACCTGCACCACGATCAATGCCGCGACGGTCCAGAAGTACTTTAGCGTGGCCTGCATCGAGGGCGTCGGTTGAAGGGCCATTAGGGGGTCTTGCGCGGGGAGGACTTGCTCCTCCTGTTCGCGGCTTCTCAAGACGGCGTAGTACCACGCCAACGCGCCCACGCCGCCCAGCAAGAGCACAAAACTGATCACGGACCAAACCACGCTCGCCCCTGTGGGCACATTGTCGATGAGGGGTTCGGGTGGCCAATTCTGCGTATAGGTCATGGTCTGCCCGGGGCGCTCCGTGCCGCAGGACCACGCTGCCCAGAAGTAGAATGCCGTCAGCTTTCGCCGCCGCTCCGGGTCGGGTAGCACGTTCGAGGGAATCGCGTAGGCGTCGCGAAGGTCCGCGAGTTCCGGGCTGCCGCTGTACAGCGTCTCGTAATGCTGCTGCACTTCGGCTATCGCCTCGGCGCGCGCGTTCGACACGAGGATCTTTCCCGTGGCCGGGTCGTACGTATTGGTGCGGAGTTCTTCTTTCAACCGCGCCTTCAAGGCGCCGAGTTGCTCCGCGGTCAATTTGTGATAGTCGTCGATGGCATGGTCTTGCTTGGCCCAGTGATTGAGGAGGGCCTCCGCCTCCCTATGCAGCCAATCCGCGGACCAGTCCGGAGCCGAGTATGAGCCGTGCCCCCAGACCGTTCCGAGTTGTTGCCCGCCTGTCGATTGCCAAACATTCTGTCCGTCTTGAATATCCGAAGCCGTGAACAAGACCTTCCCGTCGGGGGTTACGACCTCGCTTGGAATCGGCGGTTTCATCCGGTAGATATCGTTCCCGAAATAAATGAGCACCGTAAACGATGCGACTACAACAATGATCAAACTTGTCCAGAGTCCTCTGAATTGCATCCTCATCTCCCTTTCTCTATATGCCACCGTACCGTCGGCATTCCACCGAATCTTCACCTCAAGTAGCTGACTGTCGCGATAACGTCTCGACGGGCTGCATGGGCCCGTGGCCCGTCCCAAGCCGTTCCCGATTGAGCGATGCAAGCAGCTCGTCCAGATTTACATCCAAACGTTTGGCCGCTGCCGCGATCGTGATACGCTTCGCCAGCGCCGCGCGGAGGATCGGGTTCGCCAGCGGCGTGAAACCAAAGCCGATAAATGTCTGAAGCAATTGCGGATACGCGATGAGCACGTCGCCTACGACGTGAGAGCCGGCTATCGGTTCGCTTGGCGTATACGCCACGTGTTCAACAGCCGCTACGGAAGTACTGCGTTCACGAACGCGTCCGTTCATGACGCTCCAGAGGTGAAAGCCCCAGATCGCCAGCCCTGCAACCTCCATCATACCGCTGATGCCAGCCAAAGGAAAGGCCGACGGCGAGAAATCGGTGAGGGTCTGAAAGCTCACCCGCGTGAAGCACCCCAGATTTACCAAGGCGAACGGCACCCAGAGAGACCGCAGGCCGTGAACATCGACGCCCATCAGCGTGGGGACCACCTTCGCAGCCACGCCCATGATCATCAGGCTCACGAATCCCACCGTGATCGCGTGGCGAATCGCGCCGTAGTAAGCGTGCGAAAACCCAATCTGGGCCGCTTGGCTTTCCGGGGCGAATACGCGCAGCAGGCCAAACTGGTAGGCGGGCAAGAGCACAAGCATCCCGAGCGATACGAACAGCCACCCATAGGCAGTCCGGAGAAACTTGAGGCTGCGGTCGGCGTCGCTGGCGGGGGAGAAGATGTGCCAATCTTGGACCAGCCACACGACGGTTCCCGCGAGGACGAGAACGGCAGCGTACCACAATGAGGCCCACGCGTGATGGCCCGTGCGCATCAACACGAATCCCGCCGCCTCGCCAATGACGGCCATATTCAGCAAGCCAATGCCAATGAGGCTCTTGCGGGGCGATGGCGCGGGGAGGTTGTAGAAATAGTGAAACAGGCGCTGACTGACCCCAAGTATCATCAGAAGGATGAAGCCGTGAATTTGGATGTCTCGCAAGGGCCCTTGCCAAGTAGACACCAATCGCAGAAGCGTGTCGCGGTCGGGAGCTGCAGCGGTGGCCGCGAAATAGACTAACTCGTAGACAGCCTGAACGAGAAACCATCCCAAGGCGCTGATGATGAACAGGTCATAGGGGGCGAGGCGTTTGCCCGACCCGCGAAGCGTCGCGCCGATGACTACAAGAAACAGCCCAACCGCTACGACTTCCAACACTGACCCCAGCAGCCCTGGCACAAGCAGGTTGGGCCAGAGATAGAGAAACGACTGCGCCCCGGCGCGCAAGACAATGCCGGTGACCATCAGCCAGAACGTGGCCATAGCCAGCTTCGGGTACCGAAGTGACGTATGCTTGAACCGGGGAAACGCCTGATACGCAAACCCCATCACGAAAAGGCCGACCCATCCGAAGATCTGGGCGTGGCCGTGGGCGTTTACTTCGTGAATGCCGACCGCCGTGAAGGATCCCATCACCGCAATGCGGACCAGCAGATAAGCCCCCCATAGCGCCCCCAAAGTCAGAACCACGGCGATTCCCCCTTTGAAGAAGGGTCGGAAGATTCCATCCGCTATCGGGTCCGGCTCTGCAACGGTAAAATCCAGCTTGGCCGACGCCACCGCTTCGCGAAGCTCGCATAGCAAGGTGTCCAAATGCACGTCATGCGCCCGCGCGAAGAACGCCAGGGTCTCCATGGGTCCATGTTCCCCGCCGCAGCCGCGCAGTCCGTACCGGTCCAAAATCGGACGTGCCTGCGGAAAATCCTGAAGTAACGCAGGGATAAGGGTTTCCGGGGAAACGCGACTCGAAGCGGCGTCAGCGGTGGTCATGGCAGTTCTCCATACAGTGTAAACGCATGAGGTTATATGATTATAACCCAGACAAATCCATTTGCATTCCCAAGGGCACATTCTAAAGTCCGGCTTGCGGTTAGGAGGCTATCAAGTACCGGACAACTTGGAGCGTCTCCCACAGTTCTGACATCGGTAACGAACGGACCCGATTCTTAATTATGCATGAATCGCATGCGATTATATCTAATTGGTCCCTCCTCTGTCAACTTGCGTGGGGATGTGTGCCTAAGAGCGAGTGGCGTTGCTAGAGATGGTCGCGATCTTCGAATGTACCTCGGCGTGGGCGTCGAAGGGGATTGCCCTTCCACCCGCCAACTACGTCTTCAAAGAAGCCGCAGGGCCATCCTTCACTCGTTCCACGGCAGAGAGTAGTGGTCACACAATGCGGCACGGTCATCCCCATCGCCTTCGCCATAGCTCGGAGTTTCATTGCGATCACTGCCGGGGGATATAGATGAAGACGAAACACTGCGCGGGGCTCCAGTGTGCTGTGTTATACTTGAATATGGATCAAATAGGACGCCGATGTCAATGTGATGTATTTCGCGGAACGTGACTATACGCTTTAGGTGTTCGGAATTGCCTTATGGGTAGTATTGGAGAAATGCGATGCGATGGAGCAAGTTGAGGAAGCTTGTCCAAGATACGTTCGCGGAGAGCGTAGAAGGGCGCGTCGAAGTTCATAGCGCAGCTTACCGCGACAAGTTTTCCGGCCGGAGCTGGATGACAATCGACGGCAATGAATTGGTCCAGTTTTCGTCAATTCTTTCAATCGTCAAGCACGGCGCCTACTACCACGAGAGCACGGAAACCGAATGCCTCAAGCATGAAGCGGTGCGTGACGAAGACCGGACTCCGGGCTTGCTTGCCGAGCCGGGTGAATTCTCCAGCCTCGATTTCCATTCGGCATGCTGGCAGTACATCCATTCAAGTCTTGCCGACTCTTTGAAGAGCGCAAATCCGCTGGTTTTGTCGATTGCGGTCTTGAACGGAAAAGTGGGGCGCAACAAACTGCGATACTACTTGACCCAAAAATTGCATCCATTGACGCGGACTCTAATCGAATTTCGGTTGAACACAGAGACTGAAGACAAGGCAGACTTGAAGGCCATGACTCAGGCGAAACTGACCAGTGAAGGCACAATACCCTACGAGGAAGCGCGGAAAGAGTTCGATCTTTGAATTGCCTCGCACCTAAATGTACTTACGCGGCCTCCTATCGTGGGGAGAAGGCCAAAACTACTCAGGGCGGATCAGCCTGCCCGCCGCCGTAAACGCCTCAATCGCCCTGTCGAGTCCTGCATCGTCTACATCGAGATGGAAGACGGCGCGGAGGCGGGTGGGGGATGTGGGGAGGACAAAGACGTCGCGTTCGATGATGGGGGCTAGGAACTGGTAGGCGTCGGGGACGTCGATGAAGACGATGTTGGTGGGTGAGGGGAGGGGGCACGCGAGGCCTGGCAGGGATTCGATGACCTGCCGGAATTGCCGGGCGCGTTGGTGGTCGTCCTTGAGGCGTTCGATGTGGTGGTCGAGGGCGTAGTTGGCAGCGGCGGCGAGGATGCCCGCTTGGCGCATGCCGCCGCCGAGCATTTTGCGGTAGCGGTGGGCTTGGTCGATGGTTGCGCGTTCTCCGGCGAGGATAGAGCCCGCGGGCGCGCCGAGTCCTTTCGAGAAGCAAAACGAAATCGTGTCGCAATGGGAAGCATATTGCGCGGTGCTGACGCCGGATTCGACGACGGCGTGAAAGAGGCGGGCTCCGTCGCAGTGGAGCCGCATGCCGCGTTCGTGGGCGAGCGCGCCGATGGCGGCGACGGTCTCGATGGGGTAGATGGCTCCGCCTCCGCGGTTGGTCGTGTTTTCGATGGAGATGAGCGTCGTCTGGGAGAAGTGGTGGTCATCGCTCTGGACGATGGCGCTTGCTGCCTCGTCGACGGACAGGATGCCGCAGTCGCCCCCGAGTGTCTTGGTCATAACGCCCGCGACCATGCCGAGTCCGCCGGATTCCTAGTTGAAAGGGTGTGCGTCGCGATGAAGGATGACCGTGTCGCCGGGACGTGTCTGCGAAACGACGGCGAGCAGGTTGGCCATGGTGCCGCTGGGGACGAAGAGGGCCGCCTCCTTGCCGAGTAGTTTTGCGACGCGTTGCTGCAATGCGTTGACGGTGGGGTCTACGCCAAAGACGTCGTCGCCGACTTCCGCATGGGCCATGGCCTCGCGCATACCCGGGGTTGGGCGCGTTACGGTGTCGCTACGGAGATCGACCGGCGTCATGCGGACTTCTGCTCCAACCGAATCAGCTTCTCCAGATGAATATGCAGCGCGGCGATGTCCGTCGAGCGAACGCCGGGCACACGGCCTGCCTGGCCGAAGTTCACCGGGCGCACCTGGTTGAGGCGTTCCATGCTTTCGCGCGGTATGCCCGGCACGGTGAAGAAGTCGAACCCGTCGGGGATGGGCCGCAACTCGGAGGCGCGCATGCGTTCGATGTCGCGCTCCTGCCTGTCGATGTAGCCCGCGTATTTGGTCTCAATCTCGACGAGTTCCCCTTCTTCGAAGTTCAACGGTTCGGACGGCGGCGTGAGTTCCCACACGTCTTCGATGGAAAGTTCGGGGCGGCTCAGGAGGCGCGAAGCCGGCTGTGGTTCGTTCATGGGGACCAAGCCGCGCGCCGCGAGGAAGCCATTGACCTCCTGCGTGGGCGAAAGCACGGTGCCTTTCAGGCGCATGATTTCGCCGCGAATGCGGTCGTACTTGACGCGGGTGCGTTCGACATAGTCGTCGCCGGCGATGCCGTACTTCACGAGGCGTTGGTCGGCATTTTCATGCCGCAGCAGGAGGCGGTACTCGGCGCGCGACGTGAACAGCCGATACGGTTCGAGCACGCCGCGCGTGACGAGGTCGTCGACCAGTACGCCGATGTATGCCTCGCTCCGGGAGATGTAGAGCGGCTCCTCGCCGCGC
>JBHEKO010000085.1:0-3294 GCA_041859475.1 Candidatus Hydrogenedentales bacterium | reverse complement strand
CCCTTACAGCGACCAGCCATCCCGGTAAGGAGGATTGACGAAAGCGTTGGCTTCGGCATCGTTGGGGATTCGAAGGTTCGTGCCGTCCCATTCGATCTTTCGATCCTTGGCGCGCATGGCGAGCACGCCGAGGAGCACCATCTCGGTGAGAGGGCCGCCATACTCGAAACTGGAGCTGGCGGGTTTGCCGTCTTTGCAGGCACGGACCAGTCTTGCTCGTGGGCTCCATTCTCCACGCGAGGGATGGTCTTCTCGGGACCCTTGTACTCCCGCATCTTCTCCACGGGAAGGAACTTCAGCCCCCCCGCGCCGTGTGAACCATGTATCGCGGTGCCTTTATCGCCAACGAGGATGGCGCCGTTGCTGTCCAGCTTCATTCCGGGTTCGAAATCGCCGGGGATAGGGGGCTTGAGACGCCCGTCGTACCATGTCAGTTTCACGGGTGGCATGGCGCCGCGCGCAGGGAAGTCATACCGGACGATAGACGCCCTGGGGAACGTTTCCGCGCTGACCTCCGGCTCAAAGTGGGTGGTGGTAGCCTGAACGCTCGTTGGCTGCCCCAAGTCGAGTGCCCAAAAGACGGGGTCAAGGATATGGCATCCCATATCGCCGAGGGCGCCCGTGCCGAAATCCCAAAAACCACGCCACGTCAAAGGCGTGTAGATAGGATGATAGGGCCGTGCTTTGGCGGGGCCGAGCCACAGGTCCCAATCGAGGGTATCGGGTACGGGCGGCGTTTCGACGGGCCGCTTCATGATAGGGAAGTCGGACCAAGGGTCGCCACCGACCGGGCGGTCGCTCCAGGCGTGCACCTCGCGTACTTCGCCAATAGCACCTGACTGTACCCATTCGCGAAGTTGCCGGATCGGTTCGGAGGAATGGCCCTGATTCCCCATTTGTGTCTGAACGCCGGTCTCGCGGGCCGTCTCGGTGAGCTTGCGAACTTCGTAGAGACTGTGGGCGAGAGGCTTCTGGCAATAGAGATGCTTTCCCGCACGCATCACGGCCATCGCGATCACCGCGTGGGTATGATCGGGCGTGGCCACGATAACGGCATCGATGTTCTTGTGTTCCTTATCGAGCATGACGCGAAAGTCGCGGTAACGGGTCGCCTTGGGATAGGCATTGTACGTGTTGGCGGCATGCGCGTCGTCGACGTCGCACAAGGCCACGATGTTCTCCGTGCTGCACGCCTTGATGTTGGAGCGGCCCATGCCGCCCACGCCGATAGCGGCGATATTGAGGCGTTCGTTGGGCGACACGCGGCCGGGCACAACCTTGGCGGTGTTGACGTGCGTGGCGCAGGCCGGCAGCGCAGCCGCTGTTACAGCCGTGGCGAGGAATGCTCGCCGGGGAATGGTCTGCTTACTCATGGAAATGGTTCCTCCGTTCGGTCCGGCAGCTCATCTTCCGAAGTTGGCGGCAAGGCAATGACGTGTCTCATGGTGATTGAAGCGCTTTCGACTTCTCGCGGCAAGGCACAATCGTGTAGGTGAACCTCTTCACAAGTTCCTGGAACCCGTCGTTGTCGCGGTCCTCGGCGAGCCAGATCCGCTTGAAGTCGGTTTGCAGCGTCTCGAATTCTTGGGCAACGGCTTCGAGTTCATCCGCTGCTTGTTTCCTGAGGATGGCCGAGTCGTTGCAGTGACCGAGCGCGACGAGCTTGTGTCCGAGGGCGGCATAGCAGCGCACGCCGAAAGACCATTGTTCGAGATTGTCTTTGTTGCGTCTGGCCTTCGGCATTTCTTCCGATAGCGTTGCAAGCGCGGGCGCGGTGGCATCGAGGAGATCTTGTCCGACGCTTGCCGGATCGACAATTCGCGTAATATCCGGATGGGTGAACGGGTCATGAACGAACTCCCATATGAACGTCGTAGAAACGTCCGCTTCTTTTCCGTCCTTGTCGCGGACACGGATCGTCGTCGTATTCACGTCGCTTGCAGTCTCCATGGCGCGGATGGCCGCATCGCTGTCCAGTCCGTACACGATCCTCGCAAAGGCCTTCCGAAAATAGTCGCGGTCCGATTGTGCGCCGGTCCACGCGCACGCGCCGTGATACAAGTAGGGAAGCCACTCCTCGCCAACGAAATGGAAGTGCCCCGCATCGCCCCAGTCACACGTGGTGCTGCCGATTGCGCCATGTTGGAGTCCGCGCGAGACTTCCAGATCGGAGAACTCCATTGAGCGGTTCACCCACGGCGTTAGCCACAGGTGACTGTAGATCCATGCTTGGGCGAAGAAGTCGAACCCCTTTTCGTGCAGGCGCGGGAAATCCTTCTCCCATGCCGGTTGATACGGCCCGCCCGCACAGTAGTAGCTTCCGATGATGATGTCTTTCGGAAGCGAATCGAGCTTCGGCCCCATGCCGGCGAGGTGGCCTTGGCTGTCGAGCGGCCCCTGCGTGATCATCAAACGCCTGCCGTGCTTCTTGACGGCCTCGTTCAGCTTGAGCACGTAATCGAAAACGAGGTCCGTGACTTGATCGAGAGGCAGGCCATCCGCCTGAAGCCCATCGATGTCGATCTCCGTGATGTCCACGTTGAACAACTCGCCAGGGAATGTCTCGCACAACTCGTCGATCATCGTCGTGACCATTTGGACAGCCTCGGGTTTCCTGACGTCGAAGGTCATGATCCACGGCGACTTCTCGCATGGGCTGATCCGAAGATGATGATATTGAGGCTTGCTCAGAATTTGGTACGCGTGACCGAGAGTCTGCAGCAGCGGATGCACTTCGACGCCCGCCCGCGCCGCATACAACCCGAAATCGTTGGCTTCCTCCGGCGCATACCCCTCCGGAGGGGAAATGTCCGGAAATGCCTTGTACTTGTATACGTGCTCAAGATAGAACTCGAATTCGTTCATCTTGCCTTCCGCCAGCACGTCCGCCAGCCGCTTCAACGTTTCAGGCGTCGGCACTTGGCCGCGCGAGACGTCCTGCTGAACGCCACGATACCGGAGCGAGGGCCAATCGCGGATGACCATGCCCGGCAAAGCAGTTCGGTCCGCGACAATCTGCGCCAGCGTCGTAATGGCGTGCTGCAACCCGGCGAGACTCCGAGCCGCGAGCGTCACGCCGTTGGCATCGATAACCAGCGCATAGCCCTGATCGCCCAGTTGCGCGAGTGCCACTTCGTCGATCCGTGCCGCAGATGGGAACATCGCGGGCGCGTCGGCCAGAACCAGTGCAACGACGGGGCCATCCGTCGGTTCAAGCAAGGGAAGCCGCACTCCGCTCATCGCCGCCAAGCGATCGGCCGCACGCTGCCGCAGATTGCGGGCTGCGTCCCCTCC
>JBHEKO010000037.1:0-19212 GCA_041859475.1 Candidatus Hydrogenedentales bacterium | reverse complement strand
GGCGTTGCCGGAATCGTTGTTGACCTGCCTGACCGATGCCGAGCGAGCGGACATCGTCAACTTCGACTTGGTCGCCCCTACCGTCTCCATCACTTCTGCGACAAGCCAGACTACCAGCCAGTCCCCAATCCCCGTCACGGTCACGTTCAGCGAAAGCGTTACCGGTTTCGTGATCGGCGATTTGGTTATCGACAACGGCTCTGCCTCGAATTTCTCGGGCTCGGGTGCTACGTATACGTTCAACCTGACTCCAACCTCCTCCGGCGAAGTGACCGTGGACGTTCCCGAGGGAATTGCGAAGGATGGGGGAGGGAATCCGAATAAGGCCGCTACCCAGTTCACGCGGACTACCGACGCGGAAGCGCCCTCCGTTGCTATTTCGAGCATCACCTCCAATCCCAGCAGCATCAGCACCGTTATCCAAGTCCTGGTAACGTTCAGCGAGCCGGTGACCGGCTTCACGAAGAGCGATGTCCTGATCACCGGTGCGCAATACCATTCGTCGGATCCTTTCAGCGGCTCCGACGCGGTGTACACCTTCAGCCTTCTGCCCGTGAAAGTCTCCGGTTCCGTGACGGTTACGATTCCCGACGGCGTCTGCACGGATGACGCGGGCAACGCCAACACGGGCGCCGTCTATCAGCATGGCGTCGCCGCGGGAGCTTCGTGCTACTCGGGCGCCAAGGCCGGCTCCACTCCCCTTCAGGCCGGGCTCGTCGGCCTGATGCCATTGTGGGTGGCCGCCGTTGGACTCGTTGCGCTGGAGGCGCGTTCGCGCCGCAAGCGCAATCGCTCCTGACGCAATCCATATAGAGAACTGAAAGAGCGCGCAGCCTCAAGGGGCTGCGCGCTCTTCGTTTAGGTCTACGCAAAAACCGGCAATTCGTACCCTTTTCGGTATTCCCGCTTCAGATACCTGTTGGCCTCGTCGTCCCCAACGCATGAGCCCAGCGTTGCGTCGAAGTTCAGCGGCCGCCCAATGCGCGTCGATATGTTCCCGAGATGGCACATCATCGCCGAAATCGCCCCCTCCTCGATGGGGGCGTTCAACAACGAAGAGTCATTCGCCTTCACCGATTCGACGAAGTTCTTGACGTGGTTTTCCCATTCATGACCGTCCCCAATCCGCTCCGGTTCCTTCCCGATGAGCGTCAGGAAGCACCCTTTGCTCCCGTCGAACGAAATCGCGCCGTCATCGCCGAAAAAGACGGTCCCATTCTCGATCCCGTCCGTCTGATAGTTGGTCCACAAACGCATCTCGTACATGAGATAACAATCGTCATATTCGTACGTCACGGTCTGCGTATCCGGCGTCTCGTGGTCGTCTTCGTAGAAAAGCTGTCCGCCCGTTCCGGTGATTCGCTTCGGCATGCCCACACCAAGCCCCCACCGGGCGACATCAAGCTCGTGCACCCCATCGTTTGCGATATCCCCGCAGCCATAGTCCCAAAACCAATGCCAGTTGTAGTGCCACCGGTTCTTGGTGAACGGATGCTCCGGCGCGGGCCCAAGCCACATGTCGTAATTCACGCCGGGAGGCGGAGCTTCGACCGCCGCGCGCCCAATGGGCGCCCGCAATTGCTGGTTGATCGCCTTGGCCATGCGCACCTTCCCGATCTTCCCATCGCGCAACATCTGCACGGCCGCCTTCACCCCTTTGCCGCTCCGCGCCTGCGTTCCGTGCTGCACGCATTTCCCCGACTTCTTCGCTGCGGCCACCAGCGCCTGGCACTCATGAACGTTGTGCCCGCACGGCTTTTCCACGTAGACGTGCTTTCCCGCCATCAACGCCGCAATCGCAATCGGCGTGTGCCAGTGATCGCACGTTGCGATGCTCACGCTGTCGATAGACGCATCGTCCAGGATGCGGCGATAATCATCGACCTTGGCCACCTTGTCCGGATACGGCGTCACCGCCGCCGCCGCGTCGCGCCGCTCGGGATCCACGTCGCACACGGCAACCACCTCGCAGATGTCGAGTTTGGAGAACCCGCCCGTGTGCCGCTTTCCCTGGCCACCCACCCCGATCACGGCGTGCCGTACACGCTCACTCGCGGCGGCCCTCGCCGGCGCGCCCGACAGCGCCGAAGCAACCGCCAGCCCCGCCCCAGTAGATTTCAGAAATGAACGACGTGAAAGAATGTCCATGGTTTCCTCCAAACTTCCCCGATTGTCTTGCCCCTTAGCCGGCTGGGCTGCTCGCCATGCCCCATGAGTATGCACCACTCGCAAGTCTTTCGGCCACGCTTTGCTTATTCACTCCGACACCCCTCCGCATAATCAAAGGTAGGGAGGTTTCGCCGAAACGTCCTCCGAATGCCCATGACCAAACCCGCGTTGACAGAATATAGGGTGGGTGGTAGAGTTCGATAGAAGC
Source organism: Candidatus Hydrogenedentales bacterium (assembly GCA_041859475.1). Classification (GTDB taxonomy): domain Bacteria; phylum Hydrogenedentota; class Hydrogenedentia; order Hydrogenedentales; family SLHB01; genus JAIBAQ01. Next base: position 16,835 of record JBHEKO010000037.1, on the reverse strand, counting down.
AGGGGATAGAAGGCTTCGTGTGCCGGAGTATTTAAGGGGGAACGTATGAAGTCCTATTTCTGGCTGACCTCTGTCTTTGTGCTTGTCCTTTTATCTCCAACGGGTTACGCGGCTCCTGCTGCCCCTATTGACCTCGCGCTGACACAACCCGACGGGGCCACGTTTACTGCAAAACCCATGGGCGACGAATTTGCCAACTGGATGGAAGCATCCGATGGCCACACCGTGGTGCAACAGAACGGCGTATGGTACTACGCATTCAAGACTGCCAATGGGCAACTGGCTGCCTCGCCGGACAAAGTGGGTGCGCTATCCGCCAAAGCGGTGTCGACCTTGCCGTTACACTTGAGCCCACCCGTTAATCCGAGAGCATTCGAGGTGCGCGCGCCGCGGTCGCTCGCGGCAGGCGGCGCAAAATCGCTAACGCACACCCAATACGTCTTGACGGTGCTGGTTGATTATCTCGATATCACCTTCGTCAACTCAGACGCGAATTTTCAAGCCTCGATGTTTGGCGCGACTGGCAGCGTCAAGGAGTTCTTTCTCGAGAATACCTACAACGGGTTTACCGTGACGCCCGCGCCCGAGACCTACGGAACCGTGAACGACGGTATTGTCCACGTCGTCCGGCCCATCAACCATCCAAATATCGGCAGTGGCGACTCGCGGCCCGAAGCCAGCGCAATCATGAGCGCGGCGAACGCGAGCATCGATTACGCGAATTTCGATACCAACGCCGATGGTTCGGTCACCTCCGACGAACTGGCCATCGTGATGATCCTCGCCGGTTACGAGAATGCCTACGGCGGCACGTACTCACCCAAGGTGTGGGGGCACGCGTGGAACCTCTCCGCGCCGTTGTCGCTCGATGGCGTTGCGCTCCAGCCTTTCACCATGTTCGGCGAACGCCATCGGAGCAGCGCCGGAGACGACCACCAAGCGACCATTGGGATCATGTGCCACGAGCTTGGCCACCTCATGCTGCTCTTGCCCGACTTGTACGACACCAACGGCGGCTCCGAAGGGATTGGCGAATGGGGCTTGATGGGTTCCGGTAGCTGGAACTACACGGGATCATGGTCTGGCGATAGTCCGTCGCATCTGTCGGCTTGGTGCAAGACCGCGCTGGATATCGTGACGCCGGCGGACATATCCGCCGACACGGTTGGGGCCACTATCCTGCAAGGCAACAGCAATGCCTCCATCCTGCGCGTGTGGATCGACAAGTATCGCATTGGCGAGCACTTCCTGCTTGAAAACCGCCAACTTTCGGGATACGACGCGGGGCTGCCGGGAAGCGGGCTGCTGATATGGCATGTCGATGACCGGCAATCCAGCAATGCCGACGAATCGCACAAGATGGTGGATCTTGAAGAGGCGGATGGATTGGCCGAACTCGATGCCAGCATCAACCGGGGCGACACGGGCGACCCGTATCCGGGAAGCACGTTGAAGACCACGTTCAACGACGCGAGCAATCCCAGTTCCAGAGACTACGCCAACGCCGCCACAGGCATAGCCGTAACGAACGTGTCCAGTTCCGGTGCCAGCATGACCGTCGACCTTGCGACCGGCACTGCCGCCGGCAAAGGCAATCACGTGAGGTATGACGAGTATGGCGCATCGGCGTATGGCTGGGGATATGGCTTTGTCGCCGTATGGACTGCCCTGCGTGTGACCAACAACACCTCAATGGACCGGCTCGACGGATTCGAGGTCTTTATTGCCGACTCCTCCGCGACCATCGACTTCGAACTGTACGAGTCGATTCCCGGCGGACTGCCAACCACCCTGCTGCACAGCCAATCAGGGTTTAGCGCCGTCTATGGGTGGAATCGATTCCTCCTCGACACCCCGCAATCGTTTCCCCCGGGAAGCGACCGGGTCATCGCGCTCAGGATTGTGAGTGCGAGCAACGGATGGCCCGCTTGCTCCGAATACGGCGGCGCAAATTCCGGGCGCAGCTACATTAACAGCGTTGCCTCGGGTGCGTACTATCAGCTCCCCGAAGACTTGAACCAAGTCGCCCTCTTGAGCAGCTTCGAACCCATCGTCGACTCGATTGTGCGCGCAAGCGCCAATCCGGCCAATGCGGCATCCGTTTCCTACACGGTAACATTCAACAAGTCCGTGACTGGCGTCGATACCGGTGATTTCTCGTTGACCACCACTGGAATCAGCGGCGCGTCCGTCACGGGTATCAGTGCCGATACGGGTACGACACGAACCGTGACGGTCGGCACTGGCACGGGCAGCGGCACCCTCCGCCTCGACCTCGACGATGATGATTCCATTGTCGACGGTATCGGCAGTCCCTTGGGAGGCGTGGGAGTCGCGAACGGCGACTTCGCGTCCGGAGAAGCCTACACACTCGACAGGATACCCCCGACCGCGCCAACCGTGACGGGCACGACGCCAACCAACGACACTACCCCAACCTGGTCGTGGACAGCGGGCGGCGGCGGAAACGGCACTTTCCGTCGCCAATTGGACAGCCAGGCAGGCGCATGGACCGAAACCACTGGCACGACTTACACACCTGCCACGGCGCTGGCCGAAGGTGCACACATCCCCTATGTCCAGGAACGGGACGCCGTCGGCAACTGGTCCTCTTCGGGTAGCTTCTCGATAACCGTGGATGTCGCCGCGCTTACCATCGAAATCGGCGCGCCGTCCGTCACCCTTACCAAGAGCGGGCCGGTGCACTACACGGTGACGTACCACAACGCCGCCTCTGTGACCCTTGACGAAACGGACATTTCCCTCGTGACCACCGGCACGGCCAGCGCAACCATCGGTGTATCCGGGCCCAGTGGAGCCGAACCGAAGACATGCACCGTCACCCTTAGCGCCATCACCGGCGACGGCCCGCTTGGCTTCTCCATCGCTGCGGGCACAGCCACGGACGCCCTGAGCAACAGCGCCCAGGCAGCGGACCCAAGCGCGTCCTTTACGGTAGACAACACGCGGCCAATCATCACCCTGCTCGGCAGCAACCCGGCCAATACCAGCCAAGGCGACCCCTATACCGACGCTGGCGCAACCGCCTCGGACAATATCGACGGCAATATCTCGGGCGCGGTCGTGATCGACAGCAGTTCGGTCGACACGAGCGTTCAAGGGAGCTACACGGTCAACTTCGACGTTACGGATGCGGCAGGCAACAATGCTGTAACCGTCACCCGAACCGTCATCGTCGGCGCGCCCGTCCCGCTCAAGGTGTGGCCTATCGCCGCGGCACTTATGCTGATTGCCCTCCTCACAATCAGGAGGGCCGTCCGCGCGCAGTAAGGCACGCGATACCACGGCAGTTTCTGGCCGGGCCAAGAGTCCCAACCGAAAAGACGGTGACTGACCCCAACGCAGCAGTGCGAAGGCGCGGGCCGCCATCCCTTGACAAACTTAAGACAGACCTATCTCAAGGCTTCTTGTGCAGCGAAGTTGACGACAGCCCTAAGGAGTAGAGGGAATGCGATATCTTCTGTTCGCGGGTCTTGTCTGTATCTCCATCTTTGCATCTTCCTGTGTGGCGTTTATGAATATGGGCGTGAAGATCGTCGACGTCCGGACGCGGGACAGCAGATTCGTGAGTGCGGGAATCTACAACGGCTTCGTGGTTGATGTCTCCCATACCGACGGCACATATGTCACGGTGCGCGACATTGCGAATGGCACCGCAGTCAGGACGTTTGATTCTTTGGGCAAGTGCAAGAGAACGGAGATCTTTCCCAGGTCGCCGGATGACGTAACTTACCTTTGGGAGTGTGCCGTGTGGCACGGTGGCGACCGATTTGCAGATACGGATTTCAATGATTCGGGTGGCGCGGATTTAGCCCTTTACGACAGCTTGTCAGGCGAACATAAGACCTTGTGGTCCGGCGGTTTGACCAACCGCGTGGCGAAATCGATGACTTTCCTGTCGGCTTCAAGGCTCCTGGTAATTCTCGGAGGCTGTGAAACTCCTCCGACGAACGACGAGATCATATGCATTGACACGGATACGGGCGCCCGCAAGGTATTGGCAAGCTTTCCGTGGACGGAATTGTCCAGTTACGCCTTAGCGCCGACAAAGGACGCGCTGGCCTATTGGGATGTCAAACCGCTGAGTGGTGGAGAAACACATATTGTGCTGATCGATCCCGCGAGCGGAGAGGAAAAGGGCAACATAAGCATCGGACCTGATTGCGGTATAGGGTGTATGTCTTGGAGCCCTAATGCCGATGCTTTGGCATATGAGTTAGGGTGCGAAGCAGGTACTGTGTTCGAAGTATACCGAATGGATTCGGGAAAGAGATTCAGAACCCATAACCTGATTGTGGAAGATTCCCCCTTTAGCCCGCACAAGAAGAGCCGAACGCCCAAAGGCGACGCGCAAGGTGTGACTTTCGCAAAGTCCTCATCTGATTGTCTCATCTTTATGACGCCTTTGGACAACAGACGTGTCGTGTACTATGTGCTGGACGGCAAAGATCTTGAAAGTCCGTGGCGACCCCAATGGCCGTTGCGCGTCATTGATATCGAGACTGGAGCAGCAACCGAGGTTGGCACAGTGCACCGACCGGTCATCCTTCACTCACTAGCGGGAGGAACGAAATTCCTTTGCTCGATGGAATAAATGGAATTACCCAGAGTCTTCAGGTATCCATGGTGCGTACAAGGGAGGTGCTCTCCACCTTTATCTGCGAAATTCGTGGCATCCGCGGATGAAGTGTCCTTGCCTTCTCCCTCTCCTCTCTATCCTTCCGTGTGGTAGTCTGTCACCGTCGCGGATGAAACAACTCAAAGGAGTGGCCGGACGTGAAGCACGGAATTCTAGACGAAGTTCGTCATAGTCCAAGATTGGTCATGCCTCTGCTTGCGGTGGGCCTGCTGCTTGCGGCAGGGGGCTGTCCTTCCGCGAATCAGATTTGGCGCAGTGCGCTCTACCCCACGAATTGGACGCCCGCCCATGAGGACAACGCAGGCCGTTACCTCCACGACTTCTCCTACGCGGGCTATCGCTATGGCGAAGACAATCCGCCCAGCCCCGCGCCGGGTGCGGTCTTCAATGCCGTGACCGGGTATGCCGCCGACAACACCGGCGCTACCGACGCCACTGCCGCGATTCAGGACGCCATCGACGACGCGTCGGTCGCGGGCGGTGTCGTGTTTCTTCCCGCAGGCCTGTATCGCTGCGACGGCGTGCTCAACGTGCTCGCGCCGGGTGTCGTCATCCAAGGCGAAGGGCCGGAGTTGACCCGCCTCTATTTCACGAAGACGGACGCCATGGCCTACAACGCGCACATCAACTTTCGCGGCAATGTCGTGCGCGGACCGGATATCCTGTTGGCTCAGGATGCCGAAAGCCGGACCTTCGACGTCTTCGTCGCCGATGCCTCAAGCCTCACCGTCGGCGACGAGGTCAGTCTCGGCTGGGTCATCACGGACGAGTTCGTCGAAGAACACGCCATGACCGGTACCTGGGTTGTGTTCAACGGGCTCTGGAAACCCATCTTCCGCCGTACCGTCGTTGCCATCGACACCTCCGCGTCGCCGCACAAGGTCACCTTCGACGTGCCTCTGCGCTACGCCGCGAAAGTGCGCGACGGTGCGAGCCTGCGCAAAGAATCCGGCTATCTCTCGGAGTGCGGAATCGAATCCCTCGCCGTCGCCAATGCAGTCGATTGGGACACGGCATGGTCGCTGAACCAAGTGGACGCAATCCAGTTGCTGTACGTGAAGGACTGCTGGATGCGCAATCTGAGCAGCTTTCCGTCGCCGTACCCTGGCGCGGCCGGCTACCATCTCCAAAGCAACGGCCTTCTGGTCGAACAAAGCAAGCGCGTCACGGTTGAAGACTGCACCATGGAACGTCCCCAGAACCGGGGCGGCGGCGGCAACGGCTACCTCTTCCAAGTCGGCACGAGCAACGAGGTGCTCACGCGCGATTGCGTTGGCCTTGCCGGACGCCACAACTTCATCCAGAATTGGGACTTCGGCACGACCGGCTGCGTGTGGCTTCGTTGCCGTAGCGCGGGCAGCACCAACATGGTGTCGAAAGACATTCCTGTGGGGCTTCCAGCTTACTGCGAATTCCACCACTCGCTCGCCATGGCCTGCCTCGTCGATTCCTGTCTGCTCGACGACGGCTGGTACGCGGGCAATCGCAGAGACGAAAGCTCCGGCGCGGGGCACAGCTCCACGGAATGCGTGTTCTGGAACACGCGTGGCAGCGGGAAAATCCGCTCCTACCAGTACAACACCGGCTACGTGATTGGCACGAACGGAATCACCGTTTCGACCAATCTGCTGAACGTCCCCGCCGCCGGTACCGAACCCGAGGACTATGTCGAAGGGCGCGACCGCGGTCAGTATCTCGAACCCCGCTCGCTCTACGAAGACCAACGTTCGCGGCGGCTTGCCCCATAACAATGGAAAGCGTAGCGCAATTTCTCGAAGAACTGCGCCGCATCGCGCAGCTTGGACTCAATTACACGCAGGACCCCTTCGACCGCGCGCGATACGAACGGTTGCTCGAACTGGCCGCCATCGAATACGAGTCGCTTTCCGGCTTGCCCAAGGATGCAATCGTCGAGCGTTTCCGCCGCGATTTGGGGCACGTGACGCCGCACGTCGGCGTGGATGCCGCCGTGTACGACGGCGAGCACCGGTTGCTGCTGGTTCGCAGGAGCGACGACGGACTGTGGGCGATGCCCGGCGGTTGGGCGGAACTGGGGGAGACGCCCCAGCGCTCCACCGAACGCGAAGTCTTCGAAGAGACGGGGCTGATCGTCGAGGCCCGCGAAATCATCAGCGTCACTTCGCGCCTGCCCGGCGAATACGGCCAGCCCCACACCTCGTGCCACTTGCTGTTCCATTGCGTCGCAACGGGCGGGTCGCTCATGACCACGGACGAGGCGCTCGAAGTCGGCTTCTTCGACCCCGCGACCATCACTTCATGGCACCGCGACCACGGGGACCGCGTGAAAGCCGCCGTGCGCTATGTCCACTAGACTCTCACGCCGGGAACTCATGAGGGCGAGTGCCGCGTTGGCTGCGGTCGCAATCGCCGGGGCGCCGCAGAAGGCTGGCGCGGGCGTCTTCACAGGCAAGATCAAGAAGGCCGTCAAGTTCAGCATGGTCAAGATCGACGGACCTGTCGCGGACCGGTTTCGCGTGCTCAAAGACGCGGGGTTCGACGGAATCGAAGTTGGGGTCCGCGACCAAGTCGACCACGGCGAAGTCCTCGCGGCGAGCAGGTCCGTAGCATTCCCGGTTCACGGCGTTGTCAACGGGTCGGTGAACGACCTCGCGGTGGCGGTCGACCGGGCCGCGTTCTACGGCGCCACCAGCGTGCTCTTGGTGGCGGGCCGCGTGACGGCTCAGAACTCCTACGCGAAGAACTACTCGGATACGCAAGCGGCGATTCGTGAAGCCATTCCCCACGCAGAAGAAAAGGGCATTCAACTCCTTATCGAAAACGTCTGGAACGACTTCCTGCTGTCCCCAATCGAAATGGCCCGCTACGTCGACGAACTCGAGAGCGCTATCGTCGGCGTGTACTTCGACGCGGGCAACGTCGCCCGTTACGGCTGGCCCGAACACTGGGTGCCCATCCTCGGAAATCGCATCAAGAAACTCGATATCCGGGACTTCAGCCGCACCCGAATGATGAACGAAGGCCCGCTGAAAGGCTTCGACGTGGAACTCGGCGACGGCGAAGTGGATTTCGCCGCACTGCGCCGCGAGCTCAATGCCATCGGCTTCACCGGCTGGGCCACCGTCGAGGCGGCAGGAGCCAGCCGCGACCAATTCGCGGCGATCGCCAAGCGCATGGACCGCGTCTTGGACCTATAAGAATTCACCGGCGCATCTCCTGGGAGGGCGTGCTCGGCTCGCGTAGTACAGCGCCATGGAAAAAGGGGGGCGCGATATGAGTTAATATTGCCCCTTCGCGCCTCACAGGGGAGCAGACCGGGCGGGATTCTATGCAGAACTGGTATGTCAATTGGTATTCGATATTCGCCTATGCGCTGGGCGTTTCATTCGTCATTTCGCTCATCCTCACTCATTTTGTTCGCATTCTCGCCATTCGCTGGAAGGTGCTCGACCACCCCGGCGAACGCAAGATGCAGAAGCAGCCCGTCCCCTTGCTCGGAGGCGTTGCGATCTGGGTCACCTTCAATCTCGTCATCGGTATCCACGTCCTGGCCTTGACCGCCATGCACGGCTTCGGAGTCGAGTGGATTCAACTCAACGTGTTGTCCTTCCTCGGTTCCGGCACGGACGCCGCCATCAAGCTGTCGGGCCTATTCGCGGGCGGGGCCATCATCTTCATTCTCGGCGTGTTCGACGACCTTGTTGCCCTGCGCCCCGAGATGAAGCTGATCGGGCAAATTGCCGCTGCGTTGGTGCTGGTCCTCTCCGGAATCCAAGTCGATTTTCTGAATGAGTACCCACTTTTCGCCGCGGCCGCCACCATCTTCTGGGTCGTCATGATGATCAACGCCATGAACTTCCTCGACAACATGGACGGCCTCAGTGCAGGCATATCCATCATTGCGACGCTCTCCTTTTTCGCGTGCATCCTCCCCAGCGGCCAGACCTTCATCTGCGTGCTGCTGATGGTCTTCGCCGGGTCCGTCGCCGGTTTCCTGTATCACAACTTCAACCCCGCGCGTATCTTCATGGGTGACGCCGGCGCCATGTTCTGCGGATACATCCTCGCAGCAGTCGCCGTGCTGGGCACCTTCTACGCCCATGAGACTACCCCGTCGCGCATTGCCTTGGCCGCGCCCTTGCTTGCACTCAGTGTCCCCATCTTTGATACCCTGAGCGTTGTATATATCCGGTGGCGTCGCGGCGAATCGATTATGAAAGGCGACAAGCGGCACTTCTCGCACCGGCTCGTCGAGCTGGGCATGAGGCCGCATCACGCTGTCGAGTTCATCTATCTTGTCGGAGCGGTGACCGGACTGGGCGCAGCCCTGCTGCCGCACGTCGACTACGCCGGGACGTTGATTATCATTGCCCAGGCGCTCGGCGTATATTGCCTTATTGTGTTGCTGATGAACTCCGGTAAAAAGCGGGATACCCACGACTAAGCATGGCAAATGACAAGAAAGACGAGGACGTCAGGGCGGCGAGTTCGCCCGCTGCTCCACCTAGCTTGGGAAGTTGGCTTGGCGACGGCGCGTCCGTGCGCGAGTTGGTCTACGCCCTCGGACTCGGCGTGCTCATCTTCTTCCGCCCGTGGTACGACGGCATCACTTTTCCCGACACCAACTTTACCTTTCTGTGGGGCTACGTCATCCTCATTGCGCTCTTGGCGTCGAGGCTGCTGTTTGCCCGTGAGCCGATCCGCTTCGTTCTGCCCACGGGGATCTTCGCCGCATTCCTGGCGGTAGTCTTCGTATTGAGCGCCTTTACCGTGCAGAAGGATGCCACCTACCGAAGTCTGCTGATCCTTACCGGTCACTTTCTCCTCTTTTTCGTCGCGATCAACGGCATTCGATCCCGGCGCGCCGTGGCCATCGTGCTCGGCTTTTTCGTCGTGACGTCTTTCGCCGAGACGCTGTGGAGTCACTTGCACATCAGCTACGTTATGCCCGCCACCCGCGTCCAAATCGCCAACGACCCAACCACCCTGGAGCGCTTTTTCGGCACCTCTGAGATGACCGCCGATATTAAAAGCCGCTTGGAAAGCAATCGCGCTACCGGTTCGCTGCTCTTCGCCAATGCCTTGGCTTGCTGGATTCTGACCGGAATCCCGATTGCCGTGGGTGCCGCCGCAAGCGCATTTCTCCGCCTGCGTGCATCCTTGCGGACGCCTCACGACTCCGGCTTGGCGAAAGCGTCTCCAGTCGATGGCGTGTCCAACGCCGGATTGACCGGAATCATCACTGCCGTAGTGGCGTTTCTCGCGCTCTACTTCTACTTCACGTTCTACATGGGCTTCGTGTTTCCCGGCGAAGGCATGTTCAGCCACCCGGTCCGGGCTGCCCTCTATTGTCTCGTCGTCCCGATTGCCTTGGGCTGGTACGCAAGTTTTGTCTGCCGCCGCCACGGCCTGGCCATCTGGCTGCTTTACGTGCAGTGCGGGGGCATGGCTGCTTTTGCTCTCTTGCAGGTCTTCGGCCTGACGATCACCTACTCTCGCGGAGGTATGCTGGCAGCCCTTGGCGGCTTGGCGCTCCTGGCCTGGCTGGTCACGGGCGCGAAGTTGCCTCTGCGCGGCAGAATGAAATCGGCCGTACGCGCCGTCGTTGCGCTCTTGTGCATGGGCGCGCTTCTCACCTGCGCCGCCTTGACGGTCATTCCCGCGCCCGCCAACGCACAACAGGCGCCGGTGGCAATTTCGAAGCAAGGCCCACCGCTTCCAACGGCATCGTTGGACGTGAAGGGGGAGAATCCCTCACGCGCCCAGTTCATGAATCCCGCCACCGCCTTCCTGCGCTTCTCGTACTGGGGTTCGGGCATCCGAATGGCCGCGGACAACTTTCTGACAGGTGTCGGACTGGGCAATTTCGGAACGGTCTACCCCCTCTATCAGTACCTCGGCGCGGGCGACGTCCAACAAGCTCACAACGATTTCCTGCAAGCGCTATGCGAAACCGGCATCCTCGGATTCCTACTGTTCACGGGTTTCTGGGCCTATTTCTTCGTGTGGGGCGTGCTAAGGATTCGCGCGGAAGAGAGTGCCCCGGAGCGTTGGATGCTGGCCGGGCTCTTTGCAGGCGTAATCGCATTCGTGCTCCATTCGCTCGTGGACTTTAACTTTGCCAACGCCAGCCTTGCCGCTCTGGTATTCCTGATGGCCGGGCTTTTCTATGCCCGCGCATCGCGACCCGGCGATGCCGCCATCGCCAAGCGCTTTTCCCCCATTGCGGGCGTGGCGGTCCTGCTCATCGGTGGATTGACTGCCGGTTTGGGATATCAAGCCACGATGCCCCAGCGGCTTATCGGCGATGAGATGGTCTGCAAAACCCGCCTTGAGGGTGTGAAGTTCATCTGCCAGCGCGCCAGGGCCTTGGCCGGAGACTCCACCCAGCCGGTCGCCATGCGCGACCGTATGGCCTCCTTGCTGTTCGCCGACCAGACGGACCGCGAAAGCATCGGCAAGCTTTATGAACGCACAAGCCCGACTGGCAACCAAATGCGTCCGTTGGCACTCGGCGAAACGCCCCCCCCCAAATACCTATCTCGTCTTCACCGACATCGCCGCCACGCGCAAGAAGACGCTTGAGCGCGTACCGCTTCTCCTCGAACAAATCAAAGAGTCGGATGGAACCTGGCCCTACAACCCGGAGATGGCCTCGCATATCTGGCTCTGGTACGACCTGCTCTACGGCGAGACAAACGACCCCCAGGAGAAACGGAAATACGCCGACGCATGCTTGGACTGGGCCCGCGAATGCGTCCGGCGAAGCCCCAAACAAGTCCCTTACAGCAACCTCTTGGGCCGGAGTCTCTGGCGTCGCGGCTCCGTCGAAGAATCGGTCAGCCAGCTTCGCTACTACGACCAAGGGTTGGAGGAGTTTCGCCACACGCTTGAACTCTATCCGGAAGGCCCGCTCGTTTACTTCGAGTTCGCGAGTCGGTTGCGCGAGTATGGCGGACAGTTGGAGAAGGCCGGAAACCATGAGCGAGGACAGGCCCTCCTGAACGAGGCCGCTTCCGTGCAGAAGAAGGCCGAGGAAATGCAAGCCGAAGCGACTCGCCGCATCGAGGAAAGGAACGCAGGATGACCCGAATCGAGGCCGTCCGTATGCGGATGTCCGAGGCCGGCTGCGATGCCTTCGTCAGCCTTGCCCCACCCACGAATCAGTACCTCACCGGGTTTCGCGGCACGACGGCCGCCGTGGTCATCACGCCCACCGAGGCCCAGTTTCTGTGCGATTTCCGCTACATCGAGCAAGCCGGGGAGATGGTAGACCCCGTCTTCACGATTGAGCAGTTGAACGGCTCCCTGCAATCCCGCGCCGGCGAGCGCCTCGAATCCCTCGGCGTCAAAACCGCCGCCTTCGAGCCCTCTTACGTGACGGTCGCTGAGTTCCGGGCGCTACGAAAGACCTTCTCGCGTGAACTGAAGGAAGTCGACGACATCGTGCTTGCGGGCCGCCGCGTCAAGGATGCCGCCGAGGTGGAGGCGGTCCGGTCCGCGCAGGCGCTTGCCGAGTCCGTTTTGGAGGAAGTCACCGGTCAGTTGCACGTGGGCCAGACGGAACAAGAGGTCGCCGCTCTGTTCGAGTACGGCTTCCGCCGGCGCGGCGCGACCGGTCCCTCATTCGACACGATTGCCCTCTTTGGCCCCAGAACTTCCCTGCCCCACGGCCAGCCCGGGCCTGCCGTGCTTCGGGAAAAGGACATAATTCTCCTGGATTTCGGCTGCCGCCTGAATGGCTACTGCTCCGACTTGACTCGAACCTATGCGTTCGGTAGCATTCCCGACTTGTGGTTCGAGGAGATTTACCACCTCACGCTGACCGCACAACGCAAGGCCCTGGAATCCTTGAAGCCGGGCATGCGGGGCCGCGACGTTGACGCCATTGCGCGGGCGGCCATTGATGAGGGCGGCCACGGTAAGCACTTTGGCCACGGCTTGGGGCACGGGGTGGGGATTGAGATCCACGAAGGGCCGCGGCTGAATGTCGAGTCCGAAACTGTGCTGCAACCCGGAATGGTTGTGACCATCGAGCCGGGGATTTATTTGCCCGGGCTGGGCGGGGTCCGAATCGAGGACTTGGTTGTTGTGACCGAATCCGGATGCGAGAACTTGACGACTGCACCAAAGGAACTAAGGGTCTTAGGAACATGATTTCGACGGCAGATTTCCGAAACGGACTAGTAGTACTTCAAGACAACGAACTCATGGAAATTGTGGAGTTCCAGCACGTGAAGCCGGGCAAAGGCGGCGCGTTTGTTCGCACCAAATTCAAGAACGTCATGACTGGCCGCGTTCTCGAACGGACGTTCCGGTCCGGCGAAAAGATGGAAGATGTCCGTCTGGAAGAACAGACGTGGCAATACCTCTACTCCGATGGCGACCTCTATCATTTCATGGACCCGAGTTCGTACGAGCAAACCCTCGTGGGTGCCGCGACCGTCGGGGACAACAAGTTCTGGTTGAAGGAAAACAACTCGGCGAATCTGGTATTCTACAACGGCAAAGTAATTAAATTGCACATGCCGATTACCGTAAACCTGCAAATCACGCGGTGCGATCCCGGGGTGCAGGGGGACAGAGCGACGGGGGGCACGAAACCGGCCACGCTGGAAACCGGTGCGGTCATTCAAGTCCCGTTGTTTGTGAATGAGGGTGAAGTGGTCAAAGTAGACACGCGCACCGGAGAATACATCGAGCGTGTGAACGCCTGATACCAATGAATATGGGTATCAATCCAGGCACAACGGAGGGCGAGTCATTGGATCTCGATAAGCTCCGGGAACTTATAAGCATTTTCGAGTCGTCCGAACTCTGCGAGATCGAACTCGAAGAGGAAGGCCGGCGTATTCGGTTGACCAAAGGGCAGGCCCCTCAGGCCCCGGCGCAGTCGTATATCGCGGCCATGCCGTCCGTGGCGGCCCCCATATCGGTGGCCCCTATTGCACCGTCCCATGCCCCGGCAGTCTCCGTACCGCAAAATGTCCCGGCCGCCCCGGCAGTTGCCGAAGGCGAAGAAGACCTTATAACCATCGATTCCCCGATGGTCGGCGTATTCTATGCCGCCCCATCGCCGAACGATCCTCCCTTCGTGAGTGTCGGCGACACCATCGAAATGGATCAGACCGTCTGCATCGTCGAAGCCATGAAGTTGATGAACGAAGTGACCGCGAAATTCCGTGCGGTCATCGTCCGGGTCTTGGCCGAAAACGCCGAACCCGTTGAATATGGGCAGCCCCTGTTTGCGGTGCGGCCTTTGGACGCGGCATAGCGCCGCGCCATACGCCAACTATGTTTCGACGAATACTGATAGCAAACCGCGGCGAAATTGCCGTGCGTATCATCCGCGCCTGCCGCGAATCCGGCATCACGTCTATCGCGGTCTATTCCACCGCCGACCAGGATTGCCTTCACGCCTCCTTGGCCGATGAAAGCATCTGCATCGGCCCCCCCGTGGCCACGGACAGTTATCTTCACATGCCGGCGATCATCACGGCTGCCGAGATTTGCGATGCCCACGCCATTCACCCGGGCTACGGATTCCTGTCCGAAAACCCACGTTTCGCGGCTATGTGCCGTGAATGCAACATCGGTTTTATCGGGCCCTCGCCCGAAGCGATCGCCCTCAGCGGCAACAAATCGGCCTGCCGAGAAAAAGTGAAAGCCGCGGGCGTGCCCGTGGTCCCCGGCAGCGAAGGCCTCGTCACGAACGGAGAGCAAGCCCTCGCCATCGCGCGCCAGATTGGCTTCCCCGTGCTCGTGAAGGCCTCCGCGGGCGGCGGCGGCAAAGGCATGCGCATTGCCCACAACGATGTCGCCCTGCAGAAAGCCGTCGGCATGGCCTCTGCCGAGGCCCAGACCGCCTTCGGAGATGCCGGAGTCTACATCGAAAAGTTCGTCGAAAACGCGCGCCACATCGAGTTCCAGATCCTCGGCGACGAACACGGCAGACTCATGAGCTTGGGCGAACGCGAATGCACCGTCCAGCGCCGCCACCAGAAGCTTATCGAAGAAACGCCGTCCACGCGCCTGAATTCTAGCCTCCGGTCGAAGATGGCGAAAGCCTCCCTTCGCGCCGCGAAGGCCATCGGCTATACCAACGCCGGTACGGCGGAGTTCATCGTCGCGCAAGACGGGTCGTTCTATTTCATCGAGTTTAACGCGCGCATCCAAGTCGAGCATCCCGTGACGGAAGAGGTTACGGGCATGGACCTCGTCAAGGAACAAATCCGCATCGCCGCGGGCGAGCCGCTCAAGAGCACCTGGGTCAAGACGGAAGGATTCGCTATCGAAGCACGCGTCTACGCGGAAGACCCCGACGCCAACTTCGCCCCAAGCCCGGGAGTTGTCACCAGTTGCCACATTCCCGGAGGTCCCGGTATCAGGGTCGACAGCCACCTCTTCGCGGGGTACACTGTTCCAAGGTATTACGATCCCCTCCTGGCAAAGGTGATCGCGCGCGGGTCTACCCGTGATGAGGCGATTAACCGCCTTGCCGGAGCCTTGCAGGAGTTCACTGTCGTCGGCGTGAAGACATCCGCGGCCTTGTGCGCGCGTATTGTCCAAAGCGACCGGTTCCGCCGAGGGGAACTCAGCACGGACATGGTGGATCAATTTGTAGGTAAAGGGCGCTGATCGGAGACAGCCGTTGCTGCATCCCGATCGTGTTCTGAGTCAGTTTGGGGTACAACCGCTCCTGCTTGGAGCAAGGTGACTCGCCATGAAGCTACTTCAACACGCCATTCTAGTTGTAATCGGAGTGGGTATCGTACTCGCCGGCGCCGCCCTCGCCGCTCTTCCCATCAGCACTCTGTATGACATACTGATCGCCAAAGTCCCGGACAACGACATGTGGCGTATCGGCATTGGCCTTTCCGTTGCCGCGCTCGCCCTGCTCGCAATTCTTCCCTTCGGAGGTTTTCGCCGCGGACGCCGCATCACCTTCCAAAGCGCCCAAGGCAATGTCAGTTTCCAGCTTGATTCCGTCGAAGCTGCCTTGCGGAAGTCTCTGAAGAAACTCCCGACCGTCAAGCGCGTGGACATCGAGGTCTGCGCCGACGAGAACAGCCGCAAAGTGCGCGTTGGCGCCAATGTCCTCTTGTACAAAGCCGGTGGCGCAAGCGCCCGCGAAGCCGCCATTCGCCTAAGCGACGAAATCGCTCGCCAAGCCCGCCAACTCTTGGGAGCGGATGAAGTTGCTACCGTAGACCTCAATATTGACGGAATTATTGTCGACGGAAAGGACGCAGCGACCGCGCCGGTCGAGACCTTTTCAAGCTCGGTAAAGGACACTTTGCCGACAGGCCGTAGCGAAACCGCCAAGCCTGCCGCTCCCGCAGCGCCAGCGGTTGCCCCCGCAGTGGCTCCCCTTGCCGCAGCCGCGGCTCCGGCCCCCCTCCCCGATGTGACGGGGTGGGAGGCTCCCGAGAAACTAGCTCCCTTGCCAGCAAACGACGACCTGCTGACCTACGAAGATTCGCTCAAGCTCCGCGATGAAGAACCCGAAGAAGACGCCCCGGACATCTCCCTTGAACCGGACGACGACGAAGAGGCGCAGGATGAATCTCCGGAAAGCACCTCGTTCAGTAGCCTGGCCGATGACGACACGCAGGGTCCGGACAAAGAAGACGAAGACAAATCAAACCTCCAATAGACATCGCCGAAGGAGGTCCGCGTCTACAGCGTCCACGCGGTCCACAATGTCCGCGCTCTTGACGCGGACCCACAAACCATTGTATAACTACGTCACCACGCGCCATTGTGGCGCTCACTACGGAGTACCGGTGATGTCGCTTCTATCGATTTCCTCCCTTCGATGGCGTCACCATATCCATTCCTAATCTCCGTCTTTTCTTTCTCTTTTTTCCCTTTGAGTGTCGATTTGATCGTTCATTTCATGAACGGTATTTGCAGAAAGGAGCACCATGCAATCCCAATCACCGTCCGTCCGATCGCTGTACGATGTCCTCAAGACCGATGACAAAGGCCTCGTCGCCGCCATCATCCAGCACCACGACACCGGTCAGGTCCTCATGCTGGGCTACATGAACCGCGAGTCTCTCGACATCACGCTCCGCGAACGGAAGGCCTGCTTCTGGTCACGCTCCAGGCAGAAGCTTTGGCGAAAGGGTGAAACCTCCGGCAACGTGCTCGACGTCATCGATATTCGCGTCGATTGCGACGGCGATGCGCT
>JBHEKO010000084.1:0-3771 GCA_041859475.1 Candidatus Hydrogenedentales bacterium | reverse complement strand
CACGCAGCGTTCGGGATAGCTGCGCGCGAAGGCGCGAAAGGCTTCGAGTTCGTTGGAGAAGCTCATGACCCAACTGTGGGCGTGGGTGCCCGACACGGGGATGCCGTAGGTTTTGCCGGCCAGCACGTTCGACGTGGAGGTGCAGCCGCCGATGTAGGCCGCGCGCGACCCGCTGATTGCGCCGTCGGGCCCGTGAGCGCGGCGAAGACCGAATTCCATGACGGGGTCGCCGTTGGCGGCGAGGCAGACGCGGGCGGCCTTGGTGGCGATAAGGGTCTCGTAGTTGAAGAAGTTCAGGAGGGCCGTCTCGAAGAGTTGCGCCTCGAAGATCGGGCCTTCGACCTGCACGACGGGTTCCGACGGAAATACGAGCGAGCCTTCGCTTACGGCGCGCACGGTGCATGTTGGGCGAAACGCGCGCAGGTAGTGGAGAAAGTCGTCGTCGAAGATCTTCAGCGAGCGCAAATAGTCGATGTCGCTGTCGGTGAAGCGCAGGTTTTCGAGGTAGTCGAGAAACGGTCCGAGACCCGCGGCGACGCCGAAGCCCGCGTGGGTTGGGAGGCTGCGGAAGAAGTATTCGAAACAGACCGGCAAATCCGCGCGGCCTTCCTTGCGGTAGCCGGCAATCATGGTCAATTGATAGAGGTCCGTGAGGAGTGCGATGCCTTCGCGCCGCAGCCAGGGGTCCGGGGACTCGGTCATGTCAGATCCTCCGAGCGGCAGATGGCGATGCCGGCGCGGCTCATTTGTTCGAGAGCGGCCGCGACGGAGCCCGCGGGGACGTCGACGCCTTTGCACAGATTTTCGATGATGACGGTGTCGAGGCCGATCGCGCGGGCGTCGAGGGCGGTGGCTTTGACGCAATAGTCGGTGGCGATGCCGCACACGAAGACACGCGCGACGCCTTTGGCCTTGAGACGGACGGCGAGGTCCGAGTCTTGAAAGCTGCTGTAGGCTTCGGTGTTGGCCTTGGAACCCTTGCTGACGATCCATGCGCGGGGAGGGACTTCGAGTCCGGGGTGGAACGCGGCTCCCGTGGTGCCTTGGACGCAGTGAACGGGCCAGCTTTTGTCTATAAACGCGGGGTTGTCGCTGAAGCTGCAATGATCCGCGGGGTGCCAGTCGCGGGTGAAGACGACGTGCTTGAAGCGCGGCAAGAGGGCGTTGACGCCGGGGATGATGGCATCGCCTTCGGCGACAGCCAAGGCCCCTCCGGGACAGAAGTCGTTCTGGATATCCGTGACGATGAGTGCGTCGCCTGCTTCGATGCGCATGGAATCCCTCACGCGTTGCCGTAGTGCTTCGAGGGCGGCGTCGAGGCCTGTTCGGAAGGCGGACGACTCCAACTCGGAAAAGCTCGACGGCCAACAGGTTGCTGTGAACTCATTACGATCTACGTTTATGCGCAGCCACTCTAGAGCGTAACGCACGATGCAGTCGTGATCAAACGCGAGCGGGGGCAGGTTGGCGAGGGGATACCACGCGGCGGCGGCGGCATCGTCGCCGTGCTGGAGGGGATGCGCGCGATGATCGATGACGGCGATATAGACGACGCTGACGGTCCACCCGCGCGGGTCTCGGCCCGGGCCGCCGAAGGTTTGCCATTGGCGCATGGGGATGCCGGTCAGGCCGGTCTCCTCGCGCAATTCGCGGGCGGCGGCGTCGTCGAGCGGTTCGTTTTCGTTTACGAATCCGCCGGGAAACGCGAGGCATCCCATGTAAGGCTCGTGGCCGCGCTCGATGAGGACGACATGGACGGCGTCGTCTTTCAAGGTGAAGACGACGGAATCGGCGGCCATGATTGGGCGTGGATAAGGATAAGTGTACATCGTGTGGCCTTGGGTGGTTGCGGTTTTGGGGAGTATACATCTGGGGCACGGGGGAATGGGAGGGACGGGGAGATTAGGCCCCGTGCAACGATTCGAGAGGCGTCAAAATACGACGACGTCTGGTGAGAGGAGCAGGCGTCGCAGCGCAGCATAGCCGCAAGCGAAGTAGGAACAATCTCAACGCAAGTCGCAAAGATCGCGGAGGAACGCGGAGAAGAACACCTGCACCCCAAGAGGCTTGACCACCGATACACACCGATGAACATTGATGAAGACCGGGAAGAGACTCAGTCAAGTGGGAAGAGTTTCAGCCACGGGGAACAGTGGGACCACGGGGAATTGCGGGATCGCCGAGGAACGTAGCGTAGAATTGGCGATGGACTTCTGCGAAGAAGTCATAGAAGATGACATCGAAGGAGGGGGCGATGATTTCAAAAGATTGTTTGCGCGCTGCGTTGGGGCTGATGGCGATGATCGCGCTGACGGCGAGTGGGCGCGCCGCGGAAGCGGTGTCGTTGGAGCATGCAGCGATTGTGGCCGACGCCGGGGATGCGCCGTTCGTGCGGTATGGCGTGGAGGATTTGGCGGGGTTCCTCAAAGATGCGACCGGCAATGCGCCGCGTGTAGTGTCGTCGCTGGATGGCACTGCGCCGGTGCAGATCGTCGTGGGAACGAAGACGGTCCAGGGTGCGTTTCCCGAGTGCGTCCCTGACACGTCGCTGGGCGAAGAGGGGTATGCGGTCAGGGTGGTGTCGAAAGACGGCGCGCACGTTGTGACCGTCGCGGGCACGACGCCGCGCGGCACGAAGGCCGCGTTGGAAGTGTTGATGAAGGCGATTCGGATCGATGCCGGGTCAGCGAGCGTACTCGCTTCGTTGAATGCGAGCGGCAAGCCTGCGTTGGCGAAGCGCGGCATGCATTTCAACGGGTGGGCCTTCAACTATCCGTATTCGTTTCGCAGTTGGCGGGAGGAGGATTGGCAGCGTTACCTGGATATTCTCGCGTATCAGGGCGTGAACCTTTTCTATCTGTGGCCGTTCATCGAGATTATGCCGGTGCCGTTGTCGCCGGAGGACCAGGCGTATCTGGAAGAGTGCCGCCGCGTGGTGGACTATGCGCAACAGAAGCACGGCATGGAAGTGTGGATCATGCAGTGTACGAATCGCGTCGCGAAGGATCGGTGCGGCGTGGCCGATCCGCGGTTGCGTCCGTATTGGCGGCCCGTGCAGGAGGATCTCAACCCGGCGAACCCCGAGCATTTCAAGGCGATCATGGAATCGCGCGAGGCGATGTATCGCATCGTCGACAACGCGGACGGGGTGTGCAACATCGATTCCGATCCCGGCTTCTTTCCGGGGAGTTCGTTGGACGATTATGTGAAGGTTTTGCAGGGGTGCAGGGAGTTGATCGATCGGCACACCATCCACGGCAAACAGACGAAGCTGATCAACTGGATGCTGTGGGGTTGGGGGCGCGAGGGCATCACCCCGGAAGGCCTGCCCGAGCACCAGCGGGCCACGTTGCAGAAGATCAAGCAGGGCTTGCCGGAACCGTGGGAACTGATCTGTTCGCAGTTCGGTTTCTTGCCCGCGGATCAGCATCAGTTTTTGCCCATCTGCAAGGATGAGGGCGTGCTTGGGAAGGCTGTGTTTCTGCCCTACGGCATTATCGAATTTGAGCCGTCGTATCCGAAAACGAATCTGGAAATCGACGGCATACGCAAGACGTTCAAGGAACAGGCCGATGCATTCCCGGAGTTGGCGGGGGCGATGGGGAATGTGCAAACGCCGTTGCTTCAGTTTCCCGACGTGTACTTTTTCACGTCGGCGATGTGGGACGTTGAATCGCGCGGGCGCACGGAACCGGAGGCGATACTGGAATTGGCGGGGTATTTGTATCCCGACCAGAAGCGGCTCGTCGCGGATTGTTTTCTTGCGATGAA
>JBHEKO010000516.1:0-10750 GCA_041859475.1 Candidatus Hydrogenedentales bacterium | reverse complement strand
ATAAGGCACCCTGACAGGGGCACCTATAAATTCACGTTCTTCCACCCATTTCAGACGCGCTCGCTATTGCGGTTTCTTCCAAGCGAACGTTTAGCTGTAGACGAAGTACACCGTGGCGTGACATTCTGTGTCCACCTTCACGCGAACCCAGTGGGCGGAAAACCCATCCGGAAACTCGTGGTGCGTGTACCCTGCTTTGGGGCCTACTTTGAATGTATCGTAGCGAACCCAATGTCCGTCTCCCAGAAAATCGACTTCGACGTCAAAACGTACGGTCTTCTTGGCGTCGTGTGCAAGGTGAAGGACTTTCTTGTCGTATCCCGTCATAAGGTACGGATCGGAAACACTGCCTGCCGCGACAGGAGTGTCCCACCAAGGACCTCCCCATCCGGTCGGCTTGCCCATCTTCCACAAATCATCCAGCGCGCCAAACCAGAGGCCCGATTGCGGTTGTCCCTGGTCGTGATCGAGTTGATCCGACGCCATGACAAAGAAGCCACGCCAAGAACAGAAGTCCGGTACCACGCGAAGGTGCGTGCAGATTGGCCGTATGCCCCAGATGCCGCCTCCATACGCGAAGGGCGGCAATTCAAAGAAGGTTCCGTGAGCATCCATGAGCAGTCGCTCGGTATGTGCGTGCCGAATCCGCATCCACTCGGTATTCCACGTGTGGTCCCAGCTTTGACTCGACTTCGGAAGCAGATACCGCCGCCATTCGCCATTCACCAGCGCGCGCAACACGACACTCGATTTTGTCCACCCCGTCGCGAAAACGACATCCCCTCCGCAAGTCGGATTGCCGGCGCTTCCGCTGACTTCCACGAACGGATTCTTTTCCAGAATAGTCCACGTCTTGCCATCCCACTCCGCGAGCCGTCCCGCTTCACGCTCGCCAAGAAACTCCTTCTCGTCGTAGGTGTTATTGGCGACCACGACGCGTCCTTGGCCGGTGTAGGCGCTCTTGAAATGTTGCTGGGCGCCGGTGATATCAAGCTCGTCGCGAAGATTGAACAACAACGTGACGCTCAGGTCATGCACATCCAGTTCCCAGAACTCCCCCTCCATCCCCAAGAAATAGACCTTGTTCTTTGGGTCGCTGAGATGCGCGATAGATGCGCAGAGGCGATAGCCTTTGAGCGCCTCAATGGTGCGTACTTGTCCGTCTCCATCAATGGCATAGGGTCCGATGAAGCCCTGACCACTTGGCCAATGAACCATGCGATTCGCAAAAGTCCCCGTTACCGAGGCCGGGTGCCGCCGCATGGTCATGTCTTCGCTGATCTCATAGAGACCAAGGCCTTGGCCGCGAATATGCGCCACGTATCCCACGGCCCACAGTTTCCCTCCCCAAGGAAGCAAGGCCCCGATTCCCGCCTCGGAATCGCTCCCTAAGCCTTCTGCCATCACCGTCAGCTTCGGAGATATGCCATCGATCAGCGCAGGCGATTCCTTCTCCCCCTTCTGCGCCGCATCCTTTAGCCCTTCCAGGTACTCTCGGGCCGCCCTCGCGAGCGACCGCCCAAAGGTGCGCGCACTGTCCGTGGTCACGGCGCTTCCTCCAGCATTGGCATACGGGATTTCTAAGGAAGCCGATAGGAGAACTCCGGGAATACCCTCCGCCCAGCGTGAAAAGCTACGGCCTGCTGCATAATTCGTGGACGTGTTCCAGCTCTGGCCATGCTGCAAGTTGTTCGAGGCGCGGTACGGAAGCGGCCCGGTATTCACGCGCTCCAGCGCCGCCCCAAAGACCTGCTGTTCCTGCCACATCTCCTCGTCCGCGCTGCCGACAATGTAGATGTCCTCGTTGAGCTCGCCGCGAATATACGGACAATGCAGATCCAGCGCCATGCGGAGTTTGCCATCCGACCAATTGCGCACCCGGGTCCGAAGCGCGGCCACTTCGGGATGAACGCTCGGACCAATGTAGTCGCGGTTGTGATCGCGCGGTCGCCTGTTCTTGCCTTGGTCGCCGTCCTCTACCCCATCCTTGTCGACGAACGGAACCGCCAGGATCTCCACATTGCGCCGAAACCAATAGCCGTCGTCATCCTCTGCGAGTACCGCGTCCAGAAAACCCTCCAAGGCAAAGCTGGCCATCGTCTCGCACGCGTGGTGCCTCGCGGTGAGAACTATCCGGAACTTGGGTTCCCCATCGAGCCTCCCAGCGCGTAGCAACTCGACATCTCTTCCTTTTGCGCTCTTGCACAGACTCTCCGTCACGAGCACAGCGGAGTTACCGTGCGCGGCAAGGAACTTGCCCAGATCGGCCTCCTGATACGGAATCGTGAACGAGAACCACCCGGACCCATTGTCGGCAGGAAAGGAGTACGAGAAAGAGGAACCTTTCACCTTATCCGCGCCGAGCCACGACCACGTTGCGCCACCGTCCGTGCTGACGGCTGGCCCACGCACTCCAATTGGGTTCTTATCGCCGAAGCGAAACGTCAACGTCCGCCCCGCCGCCCCCGCGACGCGAAAGTTCCAGTAGAACCACCACCGCTCCGTATCGCGCAAGTCCGGGCTCAGGTAGACCGTGTCTCCCTCCACACGTTCAATGACGATGTTACCCCCGGGATACTTCATATCAACCGCAAACGAGGCCGTATCGCTAGCCTGCGACCCGACACAAAAGCACGAGAAGATAATCGCCATTCCCACCAACCGCATAATCAACACTCCCATTGTGGGGACTTCAACCGATCAAAAAGAAGAGTGTCGTCTCATCCAGTCTTCTATACTTACTAGCGCCAAGGAAGTCCGACACAAAACTAACGAAAGCCCGGTCCTGATAGACTAATCCTTAGCGAATAGTCCTCGTAACGATTGTGTGTCAGCGGCCGAAGGCGCCGCCTTCGAGGGCTTGCAGTTCGCGGAGTTTGCGAGCCAGTGCCTCGTAGGCCCCCGGCTTTTCGACCTCGGCCCGGACCTTCTCGGGCAGGTATCGAAGGTCTGACGATTCGAGAATTGCCGCCAGCCACTGCAGTTCGTGTGCTTCGCTCCGCAAGCTGCGGAAATTCTTGAGGACTCCGTCGATCAATCCAGCGTCGACCGTTCGTTTCTGAAGCATGGACTCGCGCCGCACGCGCGTCAGGACGCTTTCGATATCCGCGCCGCTCAGCGAAGGGATCTTGCTCAGATCAGGCAGCGCACTCTTGTCCAAAGGAAGCTTGAGCTTCTTGCCCATGGCGAGGAACATCTCGATGCGGTCGTCGAGCGTTTCCGGGTAGAACAAGGGGATATGCTCCTCGCAACGCCCTTGGCGTTTCAGGTCGATCGGGAGCAAGTCCGGACGGCACGTCAATAGAAACCAAATGATCTTTCCGCGGTACTGCGTGTTGCCCATCTGCGAGGCTATTTGTGCAAAAACACGGGAGCTCGTTCCCGAATCGCCGTCGGCGGATCGGTTCCCCAACGCGGCGTCGGCCTCATCGACGATCACGGCCACGGGACCCAGCTCGCGCACAACTGCCAGGATGCGCTCGATGTTGGACTCGGTCTCGCCGACATACTTGCTCCGGAAGTTCCGGATGGTGATGCACGGAATACCGATGGCCCCCGCATAGCAAAGCGCCATGAACGTCTTGCCCACGCCGACCGGGCCGCAAATCAGATACCCCATGGGCACAGAATCGAGCTTGCCCTCTTTCATTAGTTGCGCGTCGTTGGTCAAGCGCTCCTTCGCCGCTTTGTGGCCCGCCACCATTGAAAAATCGAACTTCGGCTCCACGAATTCGATGAGGCCCGGACACTGCGCCTCCATCAGCCCCTTCTTGATTTCCGTAAGCCTCGCGTTGGAAACGGCTGCAATCCGCTGCACCTCCGGCTCGGCCTTTATATGCTCTTCCTTCTCGCGCGCAGCCGATTGCGGACGCGTAGCCAACCGCAGCATCGTGTCCAAATTCACCAGCGTGAGTCCGGCGCTCATCGTGGCCAACCGTTCGGCATCTGCGCTCAAACCTGGATAGCGCTGCACGATGAACGCTTGGCGCTCACTCAGGCTGGCCAGCGGCACCGTGATCTCTTCCGTGTATCCGTTCTGCACCAACGTCCCGTGCAAGCGGGCCAGACTCTCCGTCATCAATACGAAGGCGAGATTCACCCTGCGAATGATCGGGCTGCGCGCCCAATTCAGAAATGTAGCGAGGTAGGGACTGGGCCGGTCATCGGCGGGACAGATGAAATCGGCATAGTCGAAAAGCACCGCCACTTTTTGTGCGGCGCTCTTTTCGTCCACCAGCAACAACGAAATGACCCGATCAATGACCCGGAACGCCTGCCCCGGATCCGAGGGCATGTCCGGATGGCCGCCCAGCAAGCGGTCGAGCAAGGAATTCATTCGCGTCAGCCGCTGCGCATCCCCGCCGGAGTACGCCCGAAGCCCGCGACCCAGGTCATAGTGCAGCACCAGGTCGTAGCTGCCGAACGTGCGCCGCGTCAGAAAATCCGTCAACGGCTCGAACACGGTCTTCCCGTCTTGCTCACCGGGCACAAGGTCATCCACGTTGCCGTGCAGAATGAACATGTTGGACCCACCCGCGAGGTAGGTCTCTTCGAGCTTGATCACCCACGCCGGCCGCAATTCCGTGCTCATGAAATCCCTCTTCTCACTTGCGTTGGGTCAACAACGGCGGCGGGGTGGCGCGCCGCAGCAGACTCGGATGGTCTTCGCGCTCCAACACGGGAGCCACGTCCAGACTCCGCATGGCCTCTTCCGTCGCCGCGATACCCTCGGTGATGCCGTCTACCTGCGCCGAAAAATCCGCCGCATCCCGCGAGTTGATCGCCATTTCGCTGATCGCGTTCACCTTCTGCTCGATGCGGTCCAGTTCGATGGCGAGAAAGTCGCGATTCTCAAGAGTCTTGTCGTAATTGTCCAAGCGTTGCCGCAACGTATCGAGCTTGTCCTGCAGCGATCGCGTCACCCTCTCGCTCCGCTGGCTTTCCTGAGCCGCTTTCAGTTCTTTCTCGCTCGACTCGAACTGCTTCGCCAATTCCACGCGATTCGTCCCGCGCAAAAACAGATTGAGGGCGTCGAGGCTGTAGAGGAGCTTCAGAAACATCCAGAGCAATCGTTCCAGAGAATTGGTCTGAAAGTCCTTGACCGTCGTTTGCTTCGTCGACTGTATGCCTCGGAACTGTTGCGCCAATTGCTCCAGCGTCAGGCAACGGTTGCGCAGCGATTCGAAGCGTTGCCACGCCTCGGGCTTCAAACTCGCCCTCATCTGCTTCAGTACTTCGTCCGTATTGACCTCTGCCGCTTGCGAGTACTTTCGCGCATCGATGGCCTTGCGAAACCGAGGACGCGTGGATAGCATCCCCAAGTAGCCAATCTCCCCTGCCGCAATCAGCGGCAGTACCACGTCGGGCTGCCCGCTCAGGTACGCGAAGATAACGCCCGCTCCGAACGCCAGGAGATTCCAGCGCCAAAGGAAGGCCGCCTGCACGTACTTCATGAATCCGGAACCAGAGCGTGCGGCGCTCATGTCTTTCCCTCTTCGAGCCCATCCAGTATTTCGCGAACATGAAACACCGTATCTTGAAACGACCGCTCCCGCATCATCAAACGCGCGGAACGGTCCGGCGCCGAAATTCGAAATTGGTGCAAAATGGTCCCAGGCGAGTTGCTGAAAATATAGCACCGGTCTCCAAGAAAAACGGCCTCGTTCACGTCATGCGTCACAAAGAGGACGGTCGCTTCCACCTCGCGCCACAGCGTGATGAGCAGATCTTGCATGTTGTGCCGGGTCGAAGGGTCGAGCGCGCCAAACGGTTCGTCCATAAGAATAACCCGGGGTTTGAGAATAAGCGTCCGCGCAATGGCTACCCGTTGCCGCATGCCTCCGGAAAGCTGATGAGGATACTTGTGCCCGTCCTTCGACGGATTCAAATTGACCTTTGCGATCCATTCGCTTGCTTGTTCGTAGCGCTCGCGACGCGGCACCCCGCGGCATTCCAACCCGAAGGCCACATTGTCCAGCACCGACCGGTTGTCGAAGCTCGTGTAATCCTGAAACACCATGCCACGGTCAGGGCCTGGCCCCGGCACCGCCTGCCCCGCCAGAAGGACTTCGCCGGACGTCGCGGGATGATGCGGAGCAAGACCCGCGATAAGGCGCAATGCCGTGCTCTTGCCGCACCCGCTCGGGCCGAGCAACGCAACGAACTCGCCCATGCCTTCGAGGTCCTCGATGCGGAACGTCACATCGCGAATAGCCGTGAATTCCCGCTTCGTACCGGGGGCAAAGGTCTTCGTGACCCCCTTGAACTCGATAATGGCGGGCGTGTTGGGTTTCTCGCGTCCGCGCGGTGTATCGGTGATCGTGCATGGCGGAATTCCGGTCTCGCTCATCATTGCGCTCCCACGCGACGGTACGGGAAGAGCCAACGCTGAAGCGTTAGGAAACCCCGATCGATTCCGAATGCCAGGAGAGAGATCAGGACCAGTGCAAGATAAATGTGCTCATGCGGCCCTTGGCGCTGACTCATGATGATGATCGCGCCAAGTCCGAACTCCGCGTTAATCACCTCCGCCAGCATGATGTAGCCAAAGGCGAGTCCAAACAACAGTCGCAGACTATTCACGATGTCGGGCATCGCTAGGGGCATCAGCACTTTCTGAATCGCCTGAAAGGCCAATAACGGAAACCACAGCACAAACCCAAGCACAAAGCCCAGGCACGTCGTTTCCACTAAGTGCACGCGCCATGCCGCGATCAGTTCGGTATCGTTCGGCCCCGGCGTCTGCGCCAAGAACACAAACAGTCCGGAAAACACGATTGCATACGCAAGACCTGCCAAGGCCGCGTTCACCGCCGCCTTCTTGGGCACGAAAGACGCCCCGAGCGTATACGCCGCATCAAGGTAGCTATCCGGCACGTCTTCTATCGACCGGACCGTGTCGAAAAACACAAACGCCACCGAAGCCAGAAAGATGAACATCACCTTCTGCAATTCACCTAGGCCAAACCACATCAACGTCAATGGGATGAGTGCAGCGATGGGAATATTGCGCCCAAAGATCGAGAGCGGCCGAAGGAACGCATTCACGCGCAAGAAAGCCCCCGCGCAGATACCCAATGGCACGCTGATGGCTGCCGCCAACACAAACCCGCCGAATACGCGTCCCAGGCTCCATAGAGCGCTGAGCGACAGCGCGCGCTCGAACCAGAGACGCGGAAACGACTCAACCGTGTCAACCAGACTCGGAAGCGTAATCGGGTTGACGATTCGCTCTTCGACTGGACCCGCGGTGACAACATACCAGAGCAAGAGCGCCGCCAAGATGCAGAGCGCCGACATGGCACCGCTTTCGAGAGCCGAAGGCCGGTCGCGAATCGTCGCCCATTTCTGAAGCCAGGTACTGATGCGGCGCTTCATGCTCATTCGTTGCGTCGTCTATCCTCTCTAGCTTGGTCTCATCCAATCCCAGGCTTTGTACCGCTGGCTTCCAGCCGGCTCTTAGTCTCCAGCCCTTACCCCGCCGACTCCAACGGGAACACTTTGATTTCGACTCGTCGGTTGCTCGTCTGATCCAGCGGATTCGCGGGATCGGCCGGAACATCCCAGCCCATGCCCGCCGTGCCAAACTGCTGCGGGTCCAGCGATGGGAACTTTCGAACAAGTGCTTCCTTCACGGCATTCGCGCGCTGATCGGACAATTCCTTCACCAAATTCGCAGGCACACTGCCCTTCATGCTGCTGTCCGCGTGTCCCTCGATCACGATTCTCGCGGCCCCATACTGACCCGACAGCTTCCCGATTTCTTCCAAGATGAATTCTACGTTCGGGTCGTAAAGCTTCTCAATCTCTTTGCCGTCTTCGTGCACCGTGACCTTCTCGTAGAGGTCACTGCTGTTCGGGAAGAAGTGAATCGTCACAACCTTCGTCAGAATCTCGCCGCTCTCCGCCTTGATGCTCTGCACTGTCTTCGGCGTAAACTGAACGAGATACTCGTTCTTGCTGTTGGCGTACTTCTCTTCCGCCCCAAGTTTCTGAATGATGGAGAAATCCATCACCTTGTCGAACGGCGCAACCGAACTCACTTTTCCAATGTGCCGATAAAGGTACACCGCCGTATTCCAGGTCCGTTCAAAATTCGCCGGATTGTTCGCGTTCATGAAGAATTCGCGATTCTCCGCGAAGTTCGTGGAATGCGCGTCGCCCAGCATCCCCAGACACTCGTCGCCAGGGATATTGTAGAGCTTGGACATGAGCGTCGCAGCCTGCTGCTTGCCCGCGTCCGTCTTCATCATGTCCATGCCGTCGAAGATGCCCCGGACTAGCCCTTCGCAGATATCCGAGTTGTCCTTGGCGAAGTCGGCGCGGGCGAACCACACGTCCGCAATCAGCTTATTCGCGGTGGCCGTCGTCACCAGCAGATGATTGCCCTGAATTTTGGTCAGATTGTAGATATCCGGAGCCCAGCTCACGCACGCCGCGATGTTCTTATCCGTGTTGAACGCGGCAGCCGCTTGGAACGCGTCCTGCGTATACACGAATTCAACTTCCGCGGGTTGAACCCCGCCGTTGATAAGCGCATTCAGCACGAAGAACTGGCTGGGCGAATTCTGCGCCAACGCCACTTTCTTCCCGCGCAGGTCCGCAATGCTCGGGTGATTCGGGTCTTTGGCCGCACTTCTCCGGATCACGATGCCGTCGCCGCCATTCGACCAATCCACCTGCTGATAGACGCGCGGCCAGACGCGGCTGTCCTTCTGGAGCTCTTCCATGAACAGGGGCATCATGTCCAAAGTTGCCCAACCGATGTGCACCTTGCCCGACGCATACGCATCGCGCATCGCTACTGGATCGTCGATCAGCACCAATTCGACTTTGAACGGCTGACCACCCGGAGTTATCCAAACCTTGCCGGGATCTCTCCCCTCATTGAACAGGATAATGGGCGCCCAACCGGCCCACACATTCAGCGCAAACTTCACCGTGCGGTCCGCCAGCGGTTCATAGGTGCTTACGCCGCTAACCGGCGGCAGCTTCTCGCTCGGAACGAACTGATATTCCTTAACCGTGGTGATGACGTTGGCGTCGGGAGCTTCAGCGCCGGAATCGGCCGCCGGGGCCGGTTCGCCCGTCGGAGCCGCGGCCTGCCTCATATCATCGGCAGTAATGGGCGCTGCCTGCTTCATGTCTTGCGGGCTTGCCCCCTTCGGAAAAAGGTAGCCGCGCAGGCCATAGGCCGCCAGGCCCGCCACAACCAGCACCAATGCTACATAGAATCCCGCCTTCGGGCGGCCTCCCGCTTGCTCGCTCATGGTGATGCTCCTCCTGAATTATCCGAGCCAAAATTGAACGACGTTACGAACCTACCTGCTTCTCGATTTCTCTCAATGCAGACTCCTTCTGCTCAGCCGTAGGCTCGTTCTGTGCGCCGCCAAGAGCCTTCTCCTGCGCCTTCACACCCGCCGTCTCCGGCGTCTTCAGGCCCATGTCTACTTCAAAACTGCGAAGCAGGTCTTCTGCCATCGACTCTTCCATGCGTTTCTCCGCTTCGATTTCCTCCACGCCCTGCCCGGAAAGATCGCTGGCTACCCGCACCTTCGCGCGATTCACATCGATCTTCCGTTGGATGACGTTCTCCAACTGCCCAAAATCGGTCGTGATGTCGAAATCCAGACTCTGAGCAAGCTTGCTGACTTCCGCTTCCGCGGAACTCATCTTCAGCTCCGCGTCATACTTGTGAATCTTCATCTGAAGCTCGTTCAGCTTCTTCGTCGCGTGCTGAATCTTCGTCAGATAATTCTGGTAGCTCGTATCATGCAATTGAAGCTGCGCATTGTCTTCCGCAAGCGCCTCTTGCGCTCGCTTCAATTCGATGGCAAATTTGCCCGCCGTGGCCCGGTCGTTCGCCGCGAGGTAACTCTTCACGCGCGCCGTCAGGTCCGACACCCGCTTTTCGTCGTTGCGCACTTGGCGTGTTACGCGCTCGACCAGCGCACGATATTGCTCAAGACCCTCGCGCCCTTCCTTCAACTGGTCGACTGCCGTGTCGTACTCCAGTTGCATTTGCGCTACCGGATCCGCCTCCCAAAATAGATTGGCCAGTTTATTGATCTGCGCCAGCACCGCCCGCCAGATTTTGTGTACCATGGCAACCCTCTTTCTTCCGCTTCACGCAGAAACCGGATTCCAACAGCAGAGACGCTTACCGTCCCCGAGTCCTAGACTCCGTCCTTCACAGATAGTAGACGACAGCGCGTGAAGAATGCACGCGCCTTCACTCCGCCTCGCGGCAATCGCGAGACCCAACCACGCGGCTAACCCTGTCTATTCTAGCGGACGGCCAACCCCGTTTCGAGGAACATAGATGCCCCCCTCCAGGGTCTCTCGGCTATTCCCACACGACAAGGAACCTCCGTCGCACATCACGCTTCGGCCTATCTTAGGATTGACGAAAGACAAGAAAGGTTTATCTGCTGTTTGACTACCCGGTAAATCCCGTCCAGGTACTCTGCTCAGGATGATTCATCCGCACTACAATCTGGCATCTTCGTTGCCTTCCTTCTCGGAGTTGGCCTCAAATTCTGTTCCCTGCTGCGTTCTGTGCGCTCTCTCGCGGCAAGGACTCTGCCTGAATTCCCCGTGGTCCCAGGGTTCCCCGTGATTTGAGACTCTTCCCGCTTGATTGAGTCTCTTCCGGGTCATCATCAATGTTCATCGGTGTATCGGTAGCCGAGTCTCTTGGGTTGCGGCCCTGCTGCGATGTGCGTGTCCGTGAAAGTCCAATTGATGCCCT